>CAJATL010000096.1 GCA_903944895.1 uncultured Bacteroidota bacterium | reverse complement strand
ATGCTGCTTGTGTTGCTGTTGGATTAACCATTAAAGCCTCCCAGGAAATGGACTTTGCAGTTATCCGCCCTCCCGGGCATCATGCTTCAAGGGATAAAGCGTCGGGTTTTTGCCTTTTTAATAACATCGCAATAGCAGCTCAAAAGCTCGTTGATGAAGGTAAAAAAGTGTTTGTTTTCGACATTGACGGTCATCATGGCGATGGGACACAATGGATATTTTATCAGAGTAAACAAGTTTTTTATTGCTCCATTCACCAGCAAAATTCCTATCCTTACACAGGTACATTCCTTGAATTTGGCGCAGGAGATGGGATTGGCTACACGCTAAATATCCCAATTCCTGAAAACAGCGGCGAAAAAGAATTTTTAATGGCAGTTCAAAAAGCAATAAATGCTGCCATCAAATTCCAGCCAGATGTTGTTGCAGTCTCTGCTGGTTTTGATGGCTATCGAAAAGACCGGCTACTCAACCTGAATTATTCATTACATGCCTTTTACGAATGCGGTTATCAACTCAGCAAAGCCTTTAAAAATATTTTTGGAGTGCTCGAAGGCGGCTATCATGAAGACCTTAAAGAATGTATCGAAACCTTTGTTGATGGGATTAATAAAGGGGCTTTGCCAACAAAAATCAAATGGAATCCTGATCTTTCGATTGGTTAACAATTTTACTGATGGATTTGATGAAAACTATTTGTTTTCTATTTAATTATAAATCAAAAAATTACATTTTTTAGAAAAAATTTAACGATTATTTATTCTTTTTTTCACTGTTTATTGGTACTTTGGAAGTAGTTTTGTCGTCAGATTTAAAAATAAAAAGCAGATGGAAAACGAAATTCAGTTGGTAACTCAATCATTAAGAAACCTTTTCGCCTCAGCAAGCGATGTGTTTGTTGACCCTAAAACTAAAGAATGCGAAGTAAAAGTTTCGGTTGAGGATTTCCGGGGTGATATTACCGAACAACTTTATGATAGTGGTTATGGTTTCAAAATGATCGATTATTGGGATAACCTTCCTTTTAAATACATTTTTGAATATCGGAAAATCAAGTAGTTTCTGATATTATCTTCTCTTTTAGGATTGTTTTATTATTTGAGAAATTTCGATAAAGCAATCTTCCAAAAAAATTTAAAGCATTTATTCAAATTGATTTAGCATTTTTCGGAAAATTGCTTTGTGAATCTTTTCTCACTTTCGTCAAAAACAAAAAACATTTAAAGAACTGGTTAGCAATTAATAGGTTTAATTTTCTGACAAAAACAGAATATTCCTTGCCCTATCGGTCTTCATATCTTCGCTCACCCGAAATCATCGAAACCTCAAGTAATGGTGATGAAGATGGATTTACACTTACAAAAGCCGCATTATATGCATTGTAAGGGTTAATTGCTTTGTTAAAATCAATAAAAACTTCATTTTGATCCGATGTTATGCTTAAAGGCAGGTATCTTCCGGTTGCGTTTGTTTCTTTACCAGAAGTCGCATCTTTAAACGGGATAAACAATTGATCCGGATTTTCGGAAAATTCGGGGAGGTTTTGATTTTTAAAAATGGAGAGAGAGAAAGTCTTGTCCAGGAGCTTAAAACTTACTGTTCCGAACTCCTCAAATTTCGATTTAGAACCACCCGACATTGGCAACTCCACAAATTTTCCTGGTTCGTTACGTTTGAATATTCCCCTGGAACTGAATTTGAAATCGATCTCAAAATATTTCAATCCAGAAAATGTTTGTAATTTTTCGCTGGAAAGCGGCGAAATTGCTGGATTCCCAAGTTTTTGATCTTTTAAAAGCCGGAAATTTTCGATTTCTGCTTTACGCAATAAATCTGATTCTTCTGTTAAAGTACTCGTATTTGTTTTCATAATTTGATGTTTTGATGTTTTACTTGTAAAAAAAACTGAAAGTTATGATTAATTTTCAATGAAATATGCCTGATGAACAAAGATATTTTAAATTTGTTCATTTTTAAGAGATTACGAAGATTATTGGTAAAAATTATTGAGAATTCTCTTACTTTTGATCATTCAGGATTTTTCTATATTTTATTTCTCAAATTCAGTGTTAACAAATTATCGGATGAACAGAACAATTTACCTACTCATTTTCTTTCTTTTAGCTAATATTCAGAGTAAAGCTAACGATCGAAATGTTTCATTTTCGGATAGTTTGCTTAAAAGAATTGAATTAAATCCTAATGATAGTACGCTCAATAATGTATTCCTGAAGCAGATTTCTGTTTCGATGTACAACAACTCGGATGCTACCCTACGTCAGGTTAAAATCGCTTTAAAATTGACTCAGACCTCTTCTGATTACCGGACCATAGTCAGATTAAATATGTACGCCGGCATCATTTTCGATCTTAAAGGATTTTATGATTCAGCTTTCATCTTTTATGAACAAGGGCTGGCCATTGCTGAGAAGTATGATCTGAAAATTTGCAAGGGTGAATTGTGTAATAATTACAGCATAACACTTGCTGTTACCGGCCAAATGGAGCGATCGATTGTTTATGCTTTAAAAGCTTTGGATATTTTCGAAAGTGCCCGTGACTCGATTTTGTTGGGAAAAATTTACAATAATCTTGGTTCCCGATATTCCGAATTACAGTATTACCAAAAAGCCCTCGAATATTATCATAAAGCAAGTTTTATTAATGAACGGCTAAAAGACAATAAGAAACTCGCCTACAATTACGGAAACATCGGATTGTTATATTATGATATGAACCAAAATGAAAAAGCACTGGAGTATTTCAGGAAATCTCTCCTTTTGCAGGATACACTTGTGAACAGGTATGATTATTCGATTGCTTTACACAACCTTGGACTGGCATACCAACGGCTAAATCAGTACGAAACAGCACTTGTGTACGAAAAACGCTCTTATGAAATTGCCTGTGAAATTAATGATGAACTTGGTAAAGTTGTATCGCTCAATGGCATTGCCTCCAATCATCTTTTGATGGGTTTGCTTAAAGAAGCATTGGAATACTTTAATCAGTCGGAAGTTCTTGCCCAAAAACTGGGAGCCAGATTTTATATCATGAAAATTTATGAAGGCAAAGCCAATATTTATGCACAGTTATCTGATTTCCAGGAAGCCTATAAATACAATAAGCGGCTTACACTTCTGAAAGATTCGATAATGACACTGGAAAAAGACAAAGCCGTTCAGAAAATCAAGGAATTTGAAAATGATAAGAAGCAACAGGAAATTTTAATGCTTACAAAAGATTCAGAGATACAAAAACTGAGTGCCAAACGACAAAAGATAATACGCAATTCAGTGTCAATTGTCGGAGCACTTATTCTGATTCTGGCCATCCTGTTGCTTCACAGATACCGTTACGTAAGGAAAACACGCAACGAACTGGCCGACAAAAACAAGATTATCAACTACGAAAAAGAACGTTCGGATAAATTGCTGCTTAATATTTTACCTGCCGAAACTGCCGAAGAACTAAAGGAAACAGGGACTTCCGAAGCACGCTATTTCGACATGGTAACAGTGATGTTTACCGACTTTAAAGGTTTTACCTATCTGGCCGAAAAAATGTCAGCGCAGGAACTCGTTTATGAGATAAACCATTGTTTTAAAGCATTTGATCAGATTATTTCGGAACACAATATCGAAAAAATAAAAACTATTGGAGATGCTTACATGTGCGCTGGAGGCCTGCCAGTCCCTAACTCCACAAATCCTGTTGATGTAGTTCATGCTGCACTCAAAATTCAGCAGTTTATGAACGATTTAAAACTTCAGAAAAAATCAGAAGGAAAACCTTACTTTGAGCTTAGACTTGGGATTCACACAGGTCCTGTTGTAGCCGGAGTTGTTGGTTTTAAAAAATTCCAGTACGATATTTGGGGCGACACGGTTAACATCGCTTCGCGGATGGAATCGAGCGGCGAAACAGGAAAGGTGAACATTTCCCAAAATACATACGAAAAAGTTAAAGATCACTTTATGTGCGTTTATCGTGGGAAAATCGAAGCAAAAAACAAAGGCTTAATTGATATGTATTTTGTTGAAAATTAATACTTTGTAAGTAATACCGTATGTAAATCAAAAATTATCGGGCATTAAAAAAGCCCTGCAAACTAATAGCTTACAAGGCCTTATGACTAAACCAAGTGATCCAGCTGGGACTATAATAGCACCTTCACCAAACACCCTGTTTATCTGGAAAAAGTCTAATAAAATTGACATTTAGCAAGGGTTTGAGCAAATCAAAAATTAAGATAGTATATGTTTCTATTAAGATAAATTAAATTTTTTCAGAACAAATTTCAGAACACGTTTTTTTTGCGTACTTTTGCCGGGTGTAATTCTAAAACTTAAAAAAAATGGCAGAAATTAAATTTATCATTCGTAATCTAAAGACGAAAAAAGAAACACCGATTGTGTTACTTTACCACCTCGAAAGAGGAGACAAACTATTATTTCCTACTGGTCAAAAAGTATTCCCGAAACATTGGAGCGTGACGAACGAACGTGTTAAAGATGTTATCGAAGCCACCGAAAAAGACAAAACAAATTTTGCACTTGCTGAATTGAAAAAGGCTTTTACTACTGAACTAACAAGAATGAGGGCAAAAGGCGAACCCATTGTTAAAGATGTGTTGAGGGATTGGCTTAATAGTTACATGAAACCACCTGAACAAAAAAAAGATGTTTCTTTTCATGGCTACTTTAAAGACTTCCTGAACAGGGCTAACAGCAAGATTAATCTGAAATCAGGCAAACCAGTTGTTTATACTACTGTAAGGAAATACTATCAATGTTATAATGAGTTGTTGGACTACGAAAAGAAGCACAACGTTATTTTGACTTGGGATAAAATTGACCTAGAATTTTATCAAAATTTTATTGAATTGCTGCAAAGCAAAAACCAGACTGTAAATAACATTGGTAAGCACATTAAAACCTTAAAATCTGTAATGAATGAAGCTACCGACAACAATATTAATACAAATCTAAAATTCAAAAGCCCTCGATTTAAGTCCATTTCCGAAAATGCAGAAGATATTTTTCTGAATGAAGTTGAGTTAAAACACCTTTATTCTTTGGATTTGACCAATAACCCGAAACTGGACAAGGTGCGGGATTTATTCTTAATTGGTTGCTGGACTGGATTAAGGCTATCAGATTACAAGTGCATCAACCCCGATGCAATTACTGGCGATTTTAAAAACGGTAACAAACAAATAGAGATTGAGCAACAAAAAACAGGCAGTAAAGTAATTATTCCGGTGCATCCTGTCATCGAAAATATTTTAAAAAAGTATGATGGAAAATTGCCACCAGCACCGAGCGACCAAAAATTTAATCAATACATTAAGGAGGTTGCTCACTCGGCCGGTTTTACTGATACGATTATTATTCGACAAAATAAAGGAGGGAAGCGTTTAGAAATCGAGATGCAAAAATTTGAAGCTGTATCGAGCCACACGGCACGCCGTTCTTTTGCTACAAATATGTTTCAAAGAGGAATCCCAACTTTAACAATAATGGCCATTACTGGTCATCAATCTGATAGGACATTTAAGCAATACGTTAAGGTCACACCTAAAGGTCACGCCGATAAAATGCGTGAACAATGGGCTAAAAATGGCGATTACTTACAAGTGGTTAACTCTTAATTCTTACAGCTATGACAAAGAAAGAATGGGAAGAAGTAGATTTGGAAAACAAGATTAAAGAAGCAGTTTTTAATACTATTAATCATAAATTATTGAGTGAATTAATTCAATATGAACTGATTGAAGATAAATCAAATTGTATAGAACAATTTGAAAAAGACAGAGAAGAAATTATTCAATCTATTATCAATTACGCAAAAGAAAATAATCTTCCAGCACCAAAAGAAAGAATTAATAATATTGAAAATGACCAGATTAATAATATTAAAAAGAGAGTTGAAATAGAAAAATATCTTAATAATATATTCATTGATGCTGAAAAGCAAGGCACTATAAAAGATAAAATACAATATTTGATTAATTATAAGTACATATTATGGCCTAAATCATTAGGATATAATAAAGAAATTGACCCCGATCCAATTGAATACGAAACCGAAATCCAAAAAAGGATTGATGAATTAAAGCAGGGCGCACCCCAAACCACCAATGAGTTGAAACCCGAAAACTTCAATATTAGTTTTCGTTTAAAAAAGGTTGAATTTGTTGAACTGGTCAAAGCCTTGATTAAAAACGGTAACATCATCGGTGAAGACAAAAAAATTTTTATGTACCTGGTCAAAGCCTTTGGACTTGATGAAAGCTACACAAATGATTATTGTAAAGTGATAGGCGATATTAGCGAACGTAGAAGGAAAAATAAAGCAGATTTTTTAGTTAGATTGGTAGATTCATTCAATACACATTTATTTGACCTTGACGAAAAAAAGAAATCAAACGCTTAATTAAACTGCATTGTAACGCTGTTTAAAAGCCGTTCCAAGTGGAGCGGCTTTTTTGTTTCTTGCAAGTGGCTGGTGCATTAGCAGAATATCCGGTATAGATTTTTAGCTAAATTGTTAATAAAAATAAATGATTTTAAATGATTGCAAATGAAGTAATTAACACAAATTTATAAATAAATCGTTCCCACTTATTCCCCACTGGGGAAGGTAAAAAATTATTGAGTAGTTAGTTTGCAGAAATCAAAATAACAGTATTATGGAAATGCAGACAGTTCAACTACAAAACATCAATGGTCTATCAATCCTCAGTAGATTAGATAAAATTGAAAAAGGAATAGAGAAAATCAGCACCACCAACGATGCACCTTCTTTAAACCTGTTGACCAGAAAACAAGTTGCGGAGCAATTTGGAGTTTCAACGGTCACAGTATGGGATTGGACAAAAAAAAACATTCTAAAGGCTTACAAAATAGCCAATAAGGTTTATTACAAACGTCCCGAAATCGAAAAAGCATTAATCCAAATCAGCGGTAAGTAAAACGAAACCAGCCCTTGCATGGGCTGGTTTGGTGTGTGTAATTCTAAATTATAATGCGTGGCATTATGCTGCAAAGATAGGATAAAGGATAATGATTGACGGGATAAAATTTGAATGTAATTATTTGCAGCCAGCAATATGGCTGCATAATGATTTATTGGATTTTCCTTTGTCAGTCAGCGAAAAAACAGGCGAAATAATACAAGATACAAGGGTTGCCAAGCATCAGGGATTAAAGTTTAAGATTACACCCTCACCCGCGAACCCTAAAATATCTTATTGTAACATCGAAGGAAGTTTGCACCGATACCACAACGGCGGCGGCAATAATTCCGGAGATTTTACCGGAGCAGACCTCACCAAAGTAATTAACGAGCTTCGGGACACCTTCGGCGTTATTTCGGAAAATAGCATCATTCATAATATCGAATTTGGTGTAAATATTTCGCTACCCATAAAAGCAGACCAGTTTTTAAAATTCATCATCAGCACCCCGGATAAACGGTTTTCTGATTTGAGTATTGATAAAATCAAAATCGGGAAGGTGTGCTGTCGTTCGGAATATGATGTTAAAGTATATGATAAAGGGAAGCAATGTAATATCCAGCCTGATAACTTAATAAGAGTTGAGTTAAAAATAAAAAAGATGCGATGGTTGCAGAGCAAGGTTGACATTAAAACCCTTGCTGACCTTCGCCACCCCGACAAATTAGAGCGATTAGGCCAACTTCTTTTGGATGCCTTCGATAATCTTATTCTTTATGATTACAGCATCAGCCATGAGCAATTAACAGCAAGGGAGCGGCTACTGATAAAAGATTTTCAAAACCCAATGTTTTGGGAGCGGCTGAATTTTCGTAAGCGATACAAGAGCCTTAAATCATTTCGGGCAATACTTCAAAAATATAATTCATCAGCAATTCATAAAGAAGTAACCGACCTTATCCGGGCAAAATGGATACAGTTAAATAATGAATTGGCAGCAGAAAACAGGGGAGCATTTCACCGACATTTTGAACCTTTAGCAGCAGTTAAAGTGGGGAGCATTTCACCGTTAGAATACAGGGTGAAATCCTCCCCTGTTGAGGGTGAAATATTAAAGAATGTAGATATAATACATATTTTGCCGAAAAAACGAATTTGTCAGACCTGCGGAAGGGATATTACAAACCAGCGCACCGGGAGCGTTTTCTGTTCGGAGCTTTTACATGGCAAATCGGCGAAGCGATGCCGAAACACAGCAAGCGGACAGGCACGAACCGAGCGCAACCGAGCAAAACGGCAAAATGAAGCCCTACAATTAGCCGATTTACTGAAATTGGACAGGAATACATTTAAGACTGTAACGTACACCACAAACGACCGTAAACGCCACAGGCGGCAAATAAGCAAAAACCCACTATCAAAACAGGAATTAAAGAAAGTTGTTCTTGTCAGAATTAACGGCTTTGAATTTACGACCCTTCGAGCTAAGAAGGTTTTAACATATCTATTAACTTAAATATAATCAAAATGAAGACGACAAAAAAAAATTATCAAAAAATGAAAAGGAAATTTAGGCGATTTTTCCCCATGCACCTTGCTTGTTGTGATTCGTTAACCAAAATGGGAAAAGAGTATCATGTTTCAAGAAGCACAATTGCACGATGGATAAAAGAGATTAACCCCGAACACGTGCCGCACTTATGGAAGCGAAAATTAATATTCGACCTACACGAGACCGGACATTATACTGTTGATGATATTACCTACATGAGGATTGCACACAGATACACCGTACAGAGATACATCAGAAAATTGCCAACCAATGGCAGGAACATCTAAAAATATGCTTATGGCCGTCGGGCAATTTCAGCGCCGTGAATTGTACGCAAAAGTACCCCGGTCAAAGTGCGCATTAAAAAACGAAAATTAGCTTAAATAACTTGCATTTATGTTACATTATATCAATCAATTACAGCAAAAACTATGGAAAAAGTATCATTCTTGTTACCAAAAGCCCGCAAAATGAAGGCATGGGACTATTATTTGTCTGGTTTGAACTCTAAAGAGATAGCAAAACTACTGGGATGCAGTTTTCGTACTATTCAAAATTACATGACCAAAGAAAATTGGAAGGCGAAGCGAAGGGACTTAAAAAAAGGTTTGTAGTCCTATCAGGACTATAATATTTATTGAATATCAATGTATTACAAAGCATTTGTTCTGAAATATGTTCTGAAATGCAATACATTCATAAATATTAGATATTTTAAATGACTGGAAATCAACAATAAAGCAATTTTGAACAATTTTCAGGAAATTTTAAAGCATTACGGTTTCACAACCGACAAACTAAAAGAACAAAACGAACGCTTATTGAAAGAATTACAGTATCAAACAGGCTGTAAACAAAGGCCACAACTAAAGTACATTAATCCACATCTTAGGATATTGGATTAGTAAAATTGAAAGCCGTTCCAAGTGGAGCGGCTTTTTTATTTCTTGGAAGTGGCCGTTTCATCAGCACGCGATCTGGTTGAGCTTCGATGGAATCCTTTATCCCGAAAATATGCCTTACCAGTAGCATCCTTCGCCGGGAACCGTGGCAAACAATCGAACATCAAAGCGGTATTGCTCAATAATGGCCTTGCAAGTTGCT
>CAJATL010000095.1 GCA_903944895.1 uncultured Bacteroidota bacterium | reverse complement strand
CCTGTCGAATTTCCAACCAGCATGTCCTCATCAAAATCGCCGTCGAGGTCGCCAAAGGTTGGAATTGCCGCAAAAAGCGGAATATCTCCCGGGAAAAATGACGAAATATTGGCAAAGTTTTTATCAACAAGTTTAAATTTTGGCTCATCGGAGGTGCCTGTATTTTTCAACAGCGCCAGTTGCGAGCGGTAGGTGCAGGTTAAGGTGTTGCCCTGCCAGTAATAGGCCGAATCGAAATAGCCGTAATTCCCAACCACCAGATCCATCAAACCGTCTTTATTATAATCGAAAAAAACCGGAACTGCCCCGGAACCAAAATCGAGCATTTTGTCCTGGAAAAGGGTTTTGGTTTGAAGCTCAAAAACAGGTTGGGCGTTTTCGCTGACATTTTTATAAAACCATGCATTGTTTATGTTTTCAGATTTTACAAGGCTTGGGTCGAAATTGGAAACCAGCAGGTCTTTTTTGTCGTCGTTGTTGATGTCGAGATAATTCATCACCGGAAACGAAAGCAGGTTGATTGGAAAATCGTAAGCGGGGAAGTCGAACGTTTGCGAAATCATCAGCGCTTCTTCTGCAGTTCCTCCATTGGTTAGCAAAGCAGGCGAACCATAATCAACATCGCCGAGCAGTAAATCGTCAAGGCCATCACCGTTTTCATCAAAAACCAAAAAAGTTGAACCCGTATGACGGTAGCCGCCATCGTTCCTGTTTTTTCTTTCGGCAACAGTACCAAAAACTTCAGTTCGATCATAGCAGGTATCGAGATAAATAATGTTCGATTCGTCATTTTCGGCAAACCGGCCCCAGCAGGTCGCGGTTTTGCGATAAATCAGCGAATCGGCGGTGCCGTAAGTTTCCATCGATTCGTTGAGGTGCAGTTCGACAAATGAACCAAGCCCCCAGAACGACAAAATATCGAGGTCGCCATCTTTATCAACATCAATAATAGCGGGATAATCGGCGTAGGTGACCAGAATATTTACATAGCCCGAACCCTGAAAAGATTTGAGGTAAGGATAAACCACCAGCTTAAATTCAGGTTTGCCGGCACCAAAATTCCTGTAAACTTTTACACCGGCGTAACCTTTTGAGTAGGCAAAAATGTCGGTTTTTCCGTCGGCGTTGTAATCAGTAAAAATCACCCAATCATCAAAATGAGGCAAAAGTGCAGCGAGTTCAGGTTTCAATACGTAGCTTACCTCGTTTTGAATCCCAAGGTTTTTGTAGGTCAGGGTGCGGTTGCCGTTTCGGTCGAAAACCACTATATCTTTAAAACCATCGTTATCGAGATCGATTTCGTTAAACTGGCAGGCATTTAATCCCCCGGCCCAGGCATCGGCCAGTGAATTTCCGAGGCTGTCGGAAACGGGCATATCATATTTTTTTTCGAAGCCAAAACCAGGCTGCTGGGCCATCAGACCTGATAATCCTGTAAAAACAAAAAAGATGGAGAGTATTTGTAGTTTCATTCAATCAATTTAGAAAATGTTTTACAAATATAGTAAACAAACACAGTTAAGGATGGGTTTGTCCGTAAAATGAATTGAACCACATCAGGCACAATAGGTCACATAGCCTGATTGAAATTAAAAATTCCTGGATTAAAACAAAAAAACTTACTTTTGTTACAAACAAACCGACTATGACAGAGTTTAGAGAAAAATACGTCAATCCCTTTACCGACTATGGTTTTAAGCGGCTTTTTGGTGAAGAACCCAACAAGGATTTACTTCTCGATTTCCTAAACGAATTATTGCATTCCGAGCAAGGTAAAATCACACAACTGACCTACCTGAAAAGCGACAAACTTGGCTCGAGTGAAGATGATAGAAAGGCAATTTTTGACTTGTATTGCGAGAATGAAAAAGGGGATAAGTTTATCGTCGAACTGCAAAAGACAAAACAGAAGTTTTTTAAAGACAGGACAGTTTATTATTCGACTTTTCCAATAAGGGAATCTGCCCGGAGGGGAAGCAGCTGGGACTTTGAACTTAATGCCATTTACACGGTTGCAATTCTCGACTTTGTTTTTGATGAAGACAAAGACCAGACTGATAAATATTTTTACAACGTTAAACTGTCGGATATTGAAACCAATAAAGTGTTTTACGATAAATTGACTTTTGTTTACCTGGAAATGCCCAAGTTCAATAAAAATATCAAGGAACTCGAAAACAATTTTGAAAAATGGATGTATGTTATCCGAAATCTTAACAAACTTGACCGTATCCCGGAAGAATTAAAAGATGGGATATTTTTGCGTTTGTTTGAAGTAGCTGAGATAGCCAAATTTACGCCTGCCGAAGTTCGTAATTATGAAGATAGTTTAAAAGCCTATCGCGATTTGAAAAACTCCATTGACACTGCACGCGAAGAAGGAGAGATAAAAGGCAAAATTGAAGGCAAAACCGAAATTGCTAAAAACCTTAAAAATAAAGGTTTTGCCCTTACAGAAATTGCTGAGATTACCGGTTTAGCAAAAGAAGATATTGAGGGAATCTAAATAACTAACAACCGATAAATTCTATAGCGTCCGTCGGCTTGCAGGCATAAAGGTGATTGAAAATAAGTTTCATATCAGAAATGAAGTCTGGCAGCGACGTAATTTATCCAACAATTACTTTAAGACTGCTTTTTCTATATTTCAGGTTCTCTATTGTGTCCTCCCGATAGCGGGGATAGTTATTGGTGGGATGCCTGCTGTGGTTAAATTTCTTACCAAATATGGACAATCGAAAAGATAGATTTTTGTTTTCGCGTGGCGAAATCTCACCTCGTAGATTTGAAACTAATTCATACCTTCCATTTTAAAATTTCACAGTTTCAATTTCCCGCCCCGGAAAAATCCTGTATCTTCGTAAAAAGTTTACCATTTGATTTTAAGTTTATGAATAAAATACTCAGCCTGATTTTTTTTATTTTTGTAATAATCGGTTCTAACAAAGTCGCCGCCCAGAATGAGACTGGAATTGCTTTCGGTATTTTCTTGCAAAAAGCAGATTCTATGATGAACTCCGGTTCACAGCGGGCCGGAAAATATATTACCGATTCGACCTATTATTACCGCGCAAATCTTTTTGGACAAAACTGGCTTAATTTATCGCGATACAAGGTCACGGGGCGCGACGAGTTTTGCAACTTTGTAAATGCTAAAACCTGGAATTACGATACGCTGCAACTAAATTGGTACATCGGAAATTCCTATGAAGCCACATATTACGACAGCATAAACCGCTCAACCTGGCTTGCAAATGTCTGGGATTTAAAAGTCGGTGTATGGCGTATGTCTGATTCAAATGTTTACCTGTCCAACGGTGCTCCTCAGGTTACCTGGTTCAAATATTGGGACGCGGTTGGTTACAAGTTTTTGAGGGGAAAGCGGGTTTCCTATTTTTATCTCGAAAACGGCAATACCGAGAAACAGTTCGCACAGAGTTTCGACACACTTACCCGAAAGTGGGAAAACGACCGTCAGGATTTTTATTCGTACAATGCACAGGATTTGATGAGTGAGAACCTCGTAAAAGCCTGGGATACCCTTAATTTTGTCTGGGCCAACAGCGAACTGATCACGTTTTATTATGATGAAAACGGACTTCTGGTAAATCAGCTTATTCAGGAATGGCAGGCTGGGCCAGAAACCTGGATTAATCGTTACAAGGTTGATTTCTTGTATAATTCATCCGGCTTGCCCTCCGAAAGGTTTGTTTACGAATGGATAAATTCATCAGAAACATGGGCAAAACTGGATCATACGGTAAACCTTTACAACGAGGCCTTGTTGCTTGCCGAAACGCTCAATCAATACTGGGATGATGATGAAAAAAAATGGATTAACAGCCTCAAAATAAATTATAACTACAATTCGCAGGGCAAGCGAACCGAGGCAATTTACCAATATTGGGACTTTGTGAGCTGGGTTAACCTCTCGAAGTACAAATACAACTACGATGAAAACGGAAACCGCACCGAATATTTGTACTTTACTTTTGATGACCAAAACAATAGCTGGATGGATTATTATAAAGAAGTAAGTTTTTGGTCGGAGAATACGCAGTATTCCATTGATGAGCCTTGGTTTCCGGAGGTGAAAATTACACCCAATCCAGCGCATGATTTCATTAAAATCACCTTTGAAACGGAAATAAAAAATGCCTTTTGTCACTTGTTTTCAGAAGATGGAAAATTAGTTAAAACTCAAAATATTTCAGGAAACACGGCCAGAATAAATACTTCCGGATTTGTGCCGGGCATCTATATTTTGAGAACGATGGCCGAAGGGCAGGTTTTTTCTCAAAAAATTATTATCCGGTAAAATATGAATAATCAGCGATAGAAACCTACCAGGTTTGCAAAACCTGTGAGGTTTAATAACTTAGGCAGACATTCGGAATTTAACTTAGTAATATCAAAACAAATAATACAAATGAGCAAAATACTCGTTATCGACGACGAAAGAAGCATCAGGAATACCTTGCGGGATATCCTGGAATACGAAGAATATAAGGTTGACGATGCCGACACCGGTATTGAAGGATTAAAACTGGTTAATGCGAAAAAATACGATGTCATTCTTTGCGATATCAAGATGCCAAACATGGATGGCATCGAGGTTTTGGAACATATCATGAAAATCACCGACACACCGGTTATTATGATTTCGGGTCACGGCACCATCGAAACTGCCGTTGAAGCCATTAAAAAAGGAGCATACGATTACATCGCCAAGCCCCTCGACCTCAACCGCCTGCTCATCACCATCCGCAACGCCCTCGACAAAACGCTGCTTATCCGCGAAACAAAAACCTTAAAACAACAGGTAACACAAACCTGGGAAATGATCGGACAATCCGAAGCCATGATGCAGGTGAAAGATCTGATTGCAAAAGTTGCCCCAACCAACGCGCGGATTTTGGTAACCGGCAGCAACGGAACCGGCAAAGAGCTTGTGGCTCGCTGGATTCACGAAAAAAGTAACCGCGCACAAAGTCCGTTTATCGAGGTCAATTGTGCCGCGATTCCTTCCGAACTCATCGAAAGTCAGCTTTTTGGCCACGAAAAAGGTTCGTTTACATCGGCCATCAAACAGCGGCGCGGCGATTTTGAACTGGCTATCGGAGGCACTTTATTTTTAGATGAAATCGGCGACATGAGCCTTTCGGCGCAAGCCAAAGTTTTAAGGGCTTTACAGGAAAACAAAATTACCAGGGTAGGAGGGGAGAAGGAAATCCCTGTTGATGTCCGCATCATTGCAGCCACCAACAAAAACCTGAGCGACGAAATCGAAAAAGGCAACTTCCGCGAAGACCTTTATCACCGCCTCAGCGTGATCATTATTCATGTGCCCGACCTCAACGAACGAGAAGGCGATATTCGGTTGCTCGCTGTCCATTTTATGGAAGATGTTTGCTCGAAAATGGGGAAACCAATTTTGGCTATTACCGAAGAAGCTTTCGTCAGGCTCGAAAAATACCGCTGGACTGGCAATGTGCGCGAGCTTAGAAATGTAATCGAACGGCTCGCCATACTCTGCGACAAAGAGGTTACCGAAGCCGACGTGGAAAAATACGTGCACCCTTTAAATCAGATGGAAGGCAGCAGGCATCGGGATTTGGGGAATTGATGATTTAGGATTTGGGATTTATGAAAGTCGCTTAGCGCTTAGCGCAGAGCGCTCTGCCCTTTGAAATTTGTGATTTGAGATTTGTGTTTTGTTTTTTGAGTTTTCGGATTGACTGTCCGACTGGTGACTGGCAACTGGCAACTGCCGACTGTCAACTTGATTTTTGAGATTTGATTTTTGAGATTTATAAAAATGGAGGTAATATGAAAAAATTTTACTTGTTAAGTTTAATGTTTTTGTTGATGAATGCTGGTTTTGGCCAGCGTGAATTTGTTGCATTACCGGGTGGAACGGAGCTTGTCGAGCACGAAATTGCCGCTCCTGATCTCACCAATTATTCATTTTATGAAGTTTTAAAAAACGGAAACTGGAACCCTTACCGCGAACTCAACTTTGATTCGCTCAACATGACTTACAAAGGCAACTGGCCATTGGGACAAAGTTTTTCGCTATCGTACAGCGGCAACGGGAATATTTTCCTGGTCGGTTCGGGTGCAGGTGTAATAGTTTTGGATGCTTCCGATCCGGCAAATCCACAGGAAAAAGCGCTGGTTCGTGCCCGCGCCCTTGTTGATGCCAGTTATTTTGATGCTTTCACTTCGAGGCTTTACCTGGCTGCTTACTTTTCGGGTATCGAAATCTGGGATGTGGCAGGATGGGAAAACCCGCAAAGATTGGCACGGATTCCAACCACGAGCTATCCGCGTGGTGGCGTTTTTGCCTCCGGAAATTACGTTTACGCCATCACCGTTGCCGATGGGGTTTATGTTTACAACACTTCCGATATGGGCAACATCACCCAGGAAGGCCATGCAGCGATACCAAGTTCACAGATGGTCTGGAATTCGGCCATGGAAGGCACAAATATTTATTGTGCGGCAAGCAACGGCGGATGCAAAATCGTCGATGTTTCCGATCCCGCAAATCCTCAGATTAAGGCCACGGTGTCTGGCATTTCGACCGGAGTTTGTGTGAAGGACAATTTGCTGTATATGGTTTCCTACAATTACGGCCTCAAAATTTACGATGTTTCCAATCTTTCCAATATTCAGCAAATCGGGCAATTGCCTATTACTGGTTTTCCTTATCGTGTTTCGGTGAAAGGAGATTATGTTTATGTGGCAAATTCGACATCCAACGCTGGCGGAGGTATGCAGATTATTGATGTTTCAGATCCAGCCCTTCCTGTTTTGGTCTCTTCGTACAGTGGTTATGCCGATTTTGTTTCTGTTGGCGAAAATGTAGCAACCATCACCGGCGGAGGTCGCCCGCTTTCCATTTTGGATGTTTCCGATGTAACCAATCCACAATTAATAACTGATTATAAACTGGCGCTTTCGGTAAACGAGATTTGTGTCAGCGGTAATCTGGCTTACACCGGCAGCAATGGTTTCAGGGTTTTTGATGTTTCTGATAAAACCAAACCTGAGCAGATCGGCTACAACGAAACTGCCGGCGATATGGCTGCTGTTACAGGAAACCTGGCTGTTTATATCCCAAAAAGTATGGGAGCTTCCAATCCTGTAAATATTATGGATATTTCCGACCCCGCAAATCCTGTAAAACGCGGCCATTACCAGGCTCCGGTGATGACCTATGATATCGCCCTCAAGGATAACTTTGCTTTTATTGCCTGCTGGTGGGATGGCTTCAGGGTAGTGAATTTCGAAAACCCGGATAATCCTGTGCTTGCAGCCCATAAATTTGGCTGGGTAAATAGTGGATCAGTTCCCGGTGTTGACTTTTGCTACGTTCAGGCACTTGCCACCCATGGAAATTATCTGTACCTGATCGATTACAAACCTTTCGAGGCGGAAGACACCAAAGGATTATACATTTTTGATATCACCAATCCGGCAAATCCTGTTTTTGTTAGCCGTTATGCTGCATTGGTTTCACAGGGTTACGGCCTTGAAGTTAATGGAAATTTTGTGTATGTTGCCGATAAAAACGGTGGCCTGGAAGTTATAGATGTTGCTGATCCCGCAAATCCCTACAGCACTGGTTATGTTTACCTGCCCGACGTATCCTGGACAGTGGATGTTGAGGGAAGCTACGCCTACGTTGCAAACTATATCCTGGGCGGCGTTCAGACTGTGGATATCTCCGATCCAACAAATCCTTTCATCGCGGGCTATTACCTGCGTTCGGGGTGTTTCGGGCTTGGCATTGCTATCGAAGGTTCGCACACCTACCTTGCTGATGGCCCTGCCGGTTTCCAGATCCACGAAAACCTGATCATCACAGGCATGGAGGAGCAGGCAATGAAAAATAATAAAGGTTTAAAAGTTTTCCCAAACCCGGCAACATCCGATGTTTCGATTACTTTCGATCTCCAATCTGCATCAAACATACAGGTAAATATTTACGATATAACCGGAAAACTTATCAGGCAATTATTTAACGGAAACGAAAATCCCGGCGAAAAAACCCTGTCCTGGGATGGTAATCTGGATAATGGAATGCAGGCAAAAGCAGGAATTTATCTGATTAAAATTGAAACCGGAGATCAGACTTTGGTTTCAAAGGTTTCGCTAGTGAGGTAAGGTCATCAATCGATTTTATAGAGATTATAATATTTATACCCGATTTTTAGTTACTATAATCATTATGGTAGTAGTTTTTCATGAAAGTTGAAATTGTAAATATTAATTACGAAAAACCTGAAATTTTATGGAAGAGAGCTCCCTTTTTAGAAGCTCAAATTCGATGTAAAATGTTTGCCGGATATGTGTTTTTATACACTCAGTTTAAATATCTGGAAAGTGGTACCATCATTTATGTCGAAGCAGGTCATGAATTTATTCGGGAAATCGAAATAATCAAAGATAAATGCAAAGCAGAAATTTTACCTTTGGAAGACCCATTTGCATATTCGGTTACCGGGCAGGTAAATCAGACTTTTCATGATGTTGCTTTTCAACTGGTAGTTGGTGATATGTTGATTGAGCTGGATAATAACGATACTCATGGCAAAGTGCTGGCATTAGGAGATTGGGTAAAGTTTAAATTGTACGGATTGTCTTTGTGGGACATCAACTTCTGAATAAGAGTACATCACAAAAATAGCAGGTTTGCATCATTGAATGGGATGATTGAATATTCAGGGCTTTCAGAACCAAGTTTAATAACTATTTCGAAGGCACCATATTCTTACAATCTTATGAAGTTGACTATAACAATAATTGGGAAACTCAATATTAATCAGTGAAAAATGAAAAGCTTGCTCTGCGTATTATTCTTATCCGTAATAATGATTGCCTGTTCCGAAAAGTCGCCCGATTGCGGAGATCCGGGATCAAGCAATTGTGAGCTGGTTTTGAAGGACGTTCAAAACAACTTTTTAGTTGGTACTATTTACAATCAGGATTCGATCCGGATGCAAGTTGGCAATCAGCAAATCCCTTTGCATTTCGATAATGGAATCATCATTTTTAACTTTGCCGGGTTTGATTCGCTGAATTCGTCGGATTATATTTTGAAATTGAATAATGAAAATTTTGATACCCTGAATCTGAAAATCAGAAAATATGTCAACCCCTGCTGGACCAGTTATTTGCTGGATTCTCTCAGCTATAATAACCAGGTTTTGGATAAGATTACCATGAACAGGTATGAAATTGTAAAATAAACCCAGGTAACCCAACTTTTACAGGAAAAGAAAAACGGAAACATTAACGTTCATGTAATAGAATTTCTTTATTGATAGCTTCGCACTTCCTGGCCTCATGTAAAATACCTTGTTTTGATATTTTCAAATGCAAAAAAAAAGATGAATTTTTATTGCCATACCGGGAATTTTTAAAGATGGAATGTTGCAGTCCTTCAGATTGCTAAATGCGGTTTGGTTTGTGCCCTGAGAATCGCCCCGGGAATAAAAATCCAAAAAAATCCATCAGTCTGTAAACCTGAGACAAAGGATTGCGAATCGATGAAATGAGCGAAAAACAAACCTGCTACGTATTATTTTATACATCGAACAAAATGAAGCAGTATGAAATAAGGAGTCAGGAAATCTGAATATTAACTTTGGACGATAGCAGGATTTATCCTTCTCCATCTTCAACTAACAAAAGCCTTTACGTAGAATGTTATTGTTTAAAATCCAGTCCGGCCAAATCATCAGGTTTAATTCATGGCTTTGATATCTCCTGAGCCATAAAATTGATCGGCGCCAGAATAAATCCGATAATAAAACCGATAGAAATTTCCATTAAAAGTAGGATTATCCAATAAAAAAGCATGGTTCCCCGGCTGTAATGCATTAAAAACCTGTTCGATCTCAAAATTCGGGTTTACTATAAATAAATCCATTTGACTCCCCACGGGAATATCCAGCGGCATTTGAATAACCTGGTCGAAAGGATTTGGATATTCGATGAGCTGGATGCTGCCTGATGCAGTGTTTTGGGCTTTAAGGCTAAAAACGAGGCGTTCAATAATCTCCCAATTTGTCCTGATAATCCAGTCATTCGGGTCTCCGGTATTCATTGAAACTCCCTGATAATCTGTTTCAGTCAGACCGGTAAAATCGACAATTGCCTGATTGATTACTTCGTCAACAGCAATCTGTCCGTTGAGCAAATTCAAGTCTTCAGTATTCACCTGAAAAGTTCCGGTTTTTTTATCCGCATCAAATGAAATTGAACCTGAAACAGAAAATTTATAATCGTCCGCAAGTTTCAGGATGCATCTTGATTTTCCGCTGTCGGTGCCGGATAAAGTATCGGTAACGTTGAATAATGAATTTGTGGCATCAGATAAAACCATGTAAAACTCAAAACCCTCTCCTGAGACCTTTATCAATTGGCCAAAAGTTGTATTGTACAAGGTTGTTTCGGTTGATTCGTAGTGGGTGTTGCCGATATCAAAACTTGTTTTGGACGTGTTTTCGGAAGGTGGATTGTCTTTTGTACAGGAAATCGCCACCATCATCAAAACTCCGATAAATACCGCAAATAATCTTTTCATCAGGTAAATATTATATTTTTACTATCTTCCAAAGCCTGTGTTAAACGGTTGCTACAACATAAAATTGCAGTCTGGCAGGACTTTTCGGAGCTAAGAAACAAAAACAACATTTTTCCACAGATTTCAAAATTAACTTGGCGACCCCCAGTCAGAGTTTGGATTATCCGTTTTCTTACCAGAAAAAAACAAGCGCATTAAAACCTACTTTTTGAGAACCTGGTAGCTATAAGCCGGCAAGGTAAACTGGGTGCTTAACGAAATGGGGGTTCCCGTCATCGCATCTGTCCAGTCAGAATTTGCAACGCCTGCCGGTAAAGTATAATTGATCGCAGTGTTTCTAAGATTCGACATAACAAATACTTTTTCGCTGCCTTGTTCTTTTGTGAAAGCACAAATATTGGTATTGCTGAACGAAACCAATTCACCCCGCCTGATGGCTTCACTGCTGTTTCTAAATGCGATTACCTTTTTATATTCGGCGGTAACATCCGGATTTAGTGTCCAGTTAATATTTTGTCCCGTAAACGGAAATACAATCCTGAAGGGCGTTCCAACCTCCTGCCCGTTATAAATCATCGGCACACTTTTCATGTAAGCTGCAACAACAAAAGCCGCCATCGAACCTTGCTTCCCGCCAAACAGGTCGAGCGGAGTGCCGTCGGAGCCATTTACATCATGATTGGTAATGTAGCGGACTACCTGCTGCCCGCTAGTTGCGTTAACATATTCGGAGGTGTTCAGTCCGTCAATTTTGGTAACCGGCTGGTTGCTGCTATAAATAGTTTTTAACTGATAATAAAAACCAAAGCCAAAAGTGAAGTCAAAACCTGCCGTAAAATGGTTGCTCCTGCTACCTTCGGCAAGTAAAAGGAGTTTGTGCGTTGTAATATTCCGGAGCGTATCAATCGCCTGTTTCCAGAAATCAAAAGGTGGCCCGTCGGCATAATCACACCTGAAACCATCAATATTAGCTGTGTAAACCCAGTATTTCATGCTGCTTATCATTTCATGCCGCATGGCCTGATTAGTATAGTTTAGTTGAGCCACATCGTTCCACCCCATTCCCGGAGGGCTTACAATATTTCCTGATCCATCCTGCAGGTACCAGTCTTTGTGGCTGCTGATCCATTCGTTATCCCACGAAGTGTGATTAGCAACCCAATCGAGGATTACGCTCATATTCCGGTCGTGGGCGCCTTCAACGAGTGAACGAAGATCAGCCAGTGTTCCGAATTCGCTGCCTACTGCTTTGTAATTTTTAATGCAATACGGCGAATTGAAGGCATTCAACGTTCCTACCGGAAAAATTGGCATCAGGTAAATTACATTCGCGCCAAGCGCTTTTATCGAATCCAATCGTGCAATTACCCCCTGGAAATTACTTTGGCTGCTGAAAGCCCGCATATTTACCTGGTAAATCGTAACATCCCGACGGTCGGGCACGTTGGCGAACGGCGTCCCATACTGGATTAATCCCGGCTCGTTTACCGGCAAAGTTATCGTACACGACGCTCCCCCAAAGGAGATTTCGAACGAAGCATTGCCAATTGCCGCAGGAGTTCCGGTAACATTATAAATGAAATTTCCTGCTCCAACAGCAAGCGTATCACCCTGAAGTGTGGCGGTAAGACCAGCAACTCCCGATGAGGCAATTCCGGTACCGGTGCTGTAAATGGCGCCATTACCTCCTGAATACGGCACACTGATTTCGCCTGAGTAGGCCGTTCCACTGATGAAGGCTGGATTAGCTGCTGCCGCCGGACAATTCATATCCGAAATAAATGCCACCGAAGGCAGCGGATCAGGGTTATCCTTCTTATCACAAGCCGAAAAAAGTAAGGCAATCAAACATAAAAGCAGGAAATTTTTCATAAAATTTGTTTTTAACACCATTTTGTTTTGGACAGGAATTTTCGCAGATTTGATTATGTTAGAACAATTAAACCCTTTATTAATGCAGCCTTTGCTGAAAAAAATCCAACAATAGCTATTTGCTTGCGATGGTCACAATTTTATTCCAAATAGTTGCCATCTATGAGACTGGTCTAAAAAGGTGTTGAATAGAAAATTAATTGGGCTAAAGCCCTGAATATCACGGACATGAATTGCCCCGACCTTAAGGTCGGGGCAATTGAAAACCAGACAGTTACCGGGCTTTAGCCCAAAATCAATCAGTTTTTAGACTGGACTCATCTACTATTTTAGCGCCTTCTTTCCCAAGCTTTTCGATAACTTTTCGTTTACTTTTTGGTGATTTCCCGCCAATGGCTTCCGGGATCAGATAAATGTCGTAACCCCGCGATAATCCACCCAAAGTAGTTGAAGTTACGCATTTCTCAGCCAGCAAACCGGTGATGATGATTTCTTTGGCATTGTTTTGTTTGAGAAAATCGGTGAACTGCTTTGCAGTAAACGCATCGCCCGCTGCTTTTACGAAAATATTATTGTTAATGATTTTAAGATTCCGATCAAATTCGTTGTTTAAAGTCGAGTCAACTTTAATGCCTTTAAAAGAAATCGAAAGAACCTTATGAACGGATGTTATGTAAATTACTTTCCCTGGATCTGATTTTTTGATCAGTGCATTGATGGAACCGAGCATTTCGGTGGAGGCTTCTTTTGAGAGTACTTTATCCGTCCAGTATTGCTGGACATCAAGAACAACAACAAATTTTTCGTTTTCGTAATTCTTTTCCTGGGAAAACACCCCAGAATAAAAAACAAGTAAAACTGCCGTCAGGATAATTTTAGAAAACCCTTTTACAGCTTTTTTCGTAAGTCCGGATTGATTCATTTTCATAATTTCAATGTTTTAAACAGAATTAAATGGTTCGGTGTAAAAATCTCTAACCTAACCTGGATAAACCAGAAATAACAAATAAGAAAAAACAAAACTCAAATAATTCCTTGATTTAATCTTTGATTTGACTTTTGTGATTTCTACCAAATAAACATCAATTTCAAAGATAAGACTCTACCAGCTAATCGGGAAATAATCTTTCAGAAACTTGCCACTCCAGTGTTTACCTGTATTTATCCCGTCGATAAAAGTGGGATCACTACAACAAAGTTTCCCTTTGGACTGAATTCTCGATAGAGAGTCTTTTTTGTATGTGAGCACAAGCTTACTTTCTAGCCCTTTAGCCAATTAAAAGGGAAAATT
>CAJATL010000094.1 GCA_903944895.1 uncultured Bacteroidota bacterium | reverse complement strand
TGTAATTGCGAAGCACCAATTCGTGCTCAAGCCGTTCAACATAATGCGAATTTTTCTTTTCCATGATGGTAAATTTTAAAGTTTGCACCTCAAAATTACCATCAAATTGCCGCCTCCGATAGGGGGCGGTTTAGTTCAACTTGTTTATAACCCTGATTTTTTCAGGGGTATTCGCCAAATTTGGCTGGCTATGTATGATAAGTTTCATGTTTCGTTGTGTGATCTATTCATTGTTCAATAATTTTCCAATAACCTGTTTTGTCGCTTCCGATGCGTTCGATTATTCCCGTTTTTTTTAGTTCCTGGATGTGTCTTTTTATTGTTGCTGTCGAATATCCTGTTTTGTTGGCAAGTTCGCTATAATTTGCTTTTGGGTTTTGTTTTAAATGTTGTAAGATGCTTCTTTTTACAGCGTCATTTACAAGGTCATTTACAGGGTCGTTTTTAGCTTTTACCGGGTCATTTACAGGTTCAACAAACTGAACGTGCATTTGGCGGTTTTTAAGTAAATAATTATCCTGATGAAGTAAGTTTAAAAGAAAACGGAGAAGATATTTATCGGTTTTGTGAATACCTTTCGACAAATCTTCGTAATTAGCTCGCACAAGCGCATTACGGAAATACCACGAATGCTCTGCAAACAAATCATTATTTACCACTTTAAAACCAAGTTTTCGAAGATATTTAATTAAAAAAACTGCCGTTGTTCTTGTGTTCCCTTCCCCAAAAATATGAATTTGCCACAAGTATGAAGTGAATTGTGCCAAATGTTCAATAATTTCTTGTTGGCTTAAACCGATGTAACTAAATACTTTCTCTTGCCGGAAATCGTACTCCAACGTGGCTTTCAAACTTTCGGCACTGGCATACAAAACCGTTTCGCCATTTAAAACCCATTCTTGTTTTGTGATGTTGTAATCGCGGATTTTTCCTGCATAACTGTAAATTCCCTGAAACAATCTGCGATGAATAGTAAGGTATTCGGCTGGCGAAAACGCAAATGTTTTTTCGCTCAAAATCTCAGTAATTCGTGCCGAAACTTTGTCGGCTTCTTCGGTGCGGTTTTCGTCATTTTCTATGGGGTGATGTTTGTAATAACTGTCTATTCGCTGTTTTACTTCTTCAATGGTAATGTCGCCTTCGATGTTTTGTCTGGCAGTTTCGATGAGATAATCAGATGGCTTTAGCCCGTCAACTTTTTGCAGGCCAATAGCAGTTTTCCAATCTTTTGCTTTTTCTGCTTTGATTGGCTCACCCTGTCGCAAGTAATCTTCAAAATTATCCATTGTCTGAACGATGATTTACTTTTCAATTTATATTGGTCGTCTCTGTTCTCTTACACTTGGCGGTAGCGCGTTTATAGATTCAGCTAAAGTTTTTCCGTACCATTTATGCCACCATTGGTAAGTATTGTAAGGTTGCTACTTTTATTTTGTTCTTTATTGTCATGTTTATTTTTTTAATATGATGGTAAAAGTAGCAGAAAACAGAAACCTGCAAAATGATGGCTAACTGGCCTTCATTTTTCTGTGTCACAAAAGGAAATTCCATAAAATCCCTTTTCTTTTTCGAGAAAACAAAAATCGCAGTGTTTACTGTTTATTGGGAATCCTGACTTTCGTCAACCGTAAGTTTAAAACCCGATCCATGAACGTTGGTAATTAAAATTCTGGGGTCTTCACTCAACGATTTCCGCAGTTTGGCAATAAAAACATCCATGCTTCGCCCGATAAAATAATCGTTTCCGCCCCAGACTTTGTTTAATGCGACATCGCGGGGTAATAACTGGTTTTGATATTCACACAAAAGTTTCAGAAGCCCTGCTTCTTTGCGGGTAAGGTGTTTCTCGCCATGAACCGATTTTAGAAGCAGGTTTACATAATCGAACGTAAAAAGGCCAAGTTTGTAAGTTCCGTTTAAAGATAAGCCTTCGGTTTGAGAACGGACAACACATCTTTTCAGGATCGCTTTGATGCGAAGGCTCAGCTCCTCGGTGCTGAAAGGTTTGGTGATATAATCGTCGCATCCTATCTGAAAACCTTTCACACGGTCATCTTTGAGCGATTTGGCCGTAAGAAAAATGATTGGCACCTCAGCATTGATTTTTCTAACGTCTTCAGCAAGCGCGAAGCCATCTTTTTTAGGCATCATCACATCAAAAATGCAAAGATCGTAATAGTGTTTTTTAAATTCCTCCAATCCTTCCTCTCCATTATTGCAATGAAGTGTGTGATAACCCAACATTTCGAGGTAATCCACCAAAACCGAACTTAAGTTCGGATCGTCCTCAACCAAAAGTATCGAAAATTTAGTTTTATCCATCGTAATTTTTTTTACTGCCTGATTAGAAAAAACAAATGTACAATATTTTAAATACTACCTCAAGACTCAAAAAAACCCGGGAACATCATTTATTTTAACATTTTCCGGTTAAAATTCAATTTCGCCAGCCAGCGTTCAACGATACCCTTGCCCTCGTCCCGCAAACCAATTATCGGTACAAATAAAAGGAAACCGTTAACTGAACTTTAAAACCTGGTTAGAAATGTAACGAATGACCGAATAACGATTCATGCTGTTTTTATTAGATATTACTCATTGTTGGCCATTAAACCAGGGTTTTTAAATGGAAAAAAAAGCGTAAACTTACTACCTTTACCAGGCTCACTGTTTACTTTAATGTTTCCGCCATGAGCTTCGACGATTGTTTTAACGTAAAATAATCCAATCCCAAAACCTTTAACATCGTGTACGTTGCCTGTCGAAATACGATGGAATTTCTTAAAAATATGCTGAAGATGTTCGCTGGCCATGCCAATTCCTTTGTCTTCGATAGCAATATTTACCCCCAAAAGGTTACTCCAGGTCGAAACAGTGATTTGGGGAGCAACCTGGGAATATTTCTCAGCGTTATCCAAAAGATTGTGCACAACATTAGTAAAATGGCTGCGATCGGCTTCAATGATGCAGTTGGCAGCATTGAGCCGCGAAAAAATTGCGCCATTATTTTTACTGAGGGTCATCTGGAAGTTTTCGATTAATACCTGCAAAATTTCATGCACGTCGAGTTCACGGATTCTTAGTTTATAATCGCCCCTGTCGAGGATAGCAACCTGTAAAACTTTTTCGACCTGCGTTTTTAAGCGGGTATTTTCATCGTAAATGATATGGGCATATTTGAGGAGTTTTTCAGGATCTTTATGAATGTTTTCTGTCATAAGCATTTCGCTCGCTACCGAGATTGTCGAAATCGGGGTTTTGAATTCATGCGTCATATTGTTTACAAAATCAGCTTTTATCTCTGATAATTTCTTCTGTTTAAAAAGGGAGTGAATCACAAACCAAAAACTACTGATAGTTACCAGGATGAAAAAGGCGGACAAAACAATATAAAGCTGCATTTTCCGCAACACAAATTTGGGCTGATTGGGGAAATGAATGCCAAGTTTGTATTGATCCTGCTGAAAAATACACGAGATCGCTAAAATGTGATTTGAAGAAAGGATTTTGTCTTCAAAACCATTGAAGCGTCCGGAAAGAAATGCATTTTCTGTCTCACCAAAAATCCCGTAATAATATTCCTGATCCACCTCTAAATGTTGAAATTCGGTTTTAAACATCGAGTCGAGAAGCGCCGGATCAATCGAATGAATAAATTGTGAATGTAACGATACATCAGTCAAAGTAGCTGCGCAAAAGTTTCTGATAATTGAAGTATCGTTTTGTAAGGTGGTAAGTTGATTTACAACACGCTTAAGGCCAATATTTACCGTTTGGTCAAACTGTTCGCCCCGGAGGGTAATAGCGTTTTTGACCCAGAAAAACTGGGTAAGAACTACACCAAGTAAAGCCAGGGTTGTAACAATGATTGTCAGTAAAATTGTCTTTCGATTCATGTCTCAAAATTACCGCTCACAGCGGGCTAAAAAAAAGTTTAACAATTTATTAACAGTAATTAACAACCCTTTAACTTTTTGAATGCTTTGGTAGCTGTATGTTTGCATCATAATTTTAAATCAAAAATCATTTAATAAAATTAACAAATATGAAAAAGGTATTATTAAGTTTAAGTTTAGTTGTTTTCCTCCTTGCAGGGTTTACCACAGTTGCAAATGCAAACGTAGTTTCAAAAGCTACAACAACCATAGTTGCTGATGACAATTCACCTGTTTATCAGGAGCAGGACAAGAAAAAAGAAGTTGAAGCCGCTAAAACAAACACCAAAACCGACGGTTGCGCTAAAACCTGTGATAAAGCTGCAAAATCATGTTGCGATAAAGGTGTAAAAACAAGTTGTGATAAATCAGCAGCAACAAGCTGTGATAAATCAAAAACAGATGCTTCAAAAGCAACTACTACTGATAAAAAAGCAGACGCTGATAAAAAGTAATTAGTTAGAGAGAGATAATTTTTTCATTTCATTTTTTTGGCCCCGCCCCTCGGCGGGGTTTTTTTTTAATATTTTTGCGCCTAAACAAATTTCAACATGGAAACAGTACGAACGCATTATATTGGTGGGTTGCGCACCAAAGCACATCATGTAAGTTCACAAAACGAGCTGATTACAGATGCTCCATTGGATAATAAGGGCCGTGGTGAGGCATTTTCGCCAACCGATTTACTGGCCACTGCACTCGGAAGTTGCGCACTTACAATCATGGGTATTGCCGCCAACGAACATGGCTTTGATATTGACGGTACAGATGTGAAAATCACCAAAATTATGGCTTCAAACCCCCGGCGGGTAAGCGAAGTCGTAGTTGAATTTGATTTCCCCAAAAATAATTATTCCGAAAAAGAAAAGAAAATCATCCGCCTTGCGGCCGATACCTGTCCTGTGAACCAAAGCCTGCATCCTGATTTGAAAAAGACTTTTATTTTTAATTTCTGAGTTTTGGATGATTGGTTTTCAACTTTTATTCCTCCGGTTCCAGCCGGTTTTTAAGGTCATTCATCTCCAGTTCCATGTTTTTGATCTGGTTCTTCTTTTTGTCGATGCTGATCCTTGTTGAGGAAATCCGTGCTTTCAGGCCCAAAGCCGCGCTTGTATCCTTTCCTGACGATTCGATAATATCGAGATGATCCTCCAGCTCCTGCAAAACTTCAAAATCTTTTTCGAGAGATTCGTTGAGTTCAAAAATATCCGTCGATAGTGCCGAAAGCTTGTATTGCATCTTCACTTCCCAGTTTTTCTTCTTTTCATGAAAATACTCGTCAACCCGTTTGTTTAAAGTTTCAAATGCCGATTGCAGGCGCGAATAGAGTTCTTCGCGTTGCTCCCTGATGAGTTTTATGCCTTTAAATTCACTCTGGATTTTTTTAAGATATTCCCGCGTTTCTTTATATTCCACACTTTCTTCGGCTTGCTTAAGGCCGTCGTTAACCATCGCTTTCAGCCGTTTATAATTATCCTGGGCATCGTGCTCAAATGAATATTTTTCGTCGTCCTGCCGCAGATTGAGCGTTTCGAAGGCTTCCTGAAGCGCGGTATGCAGCGTTTCGCGATGTTCTTTCAACAAAACCGCATCGCGGATTTCGGCCTGAATTTCTTTTAAATCCATGCGAATCTGGTGAAATTCGGTTGATTCACCTGCTCTTTTTAAAATGTCGAGCGCCCTGGGATTGAATAAATTGTAGTTATTTTCGGCTTCCTGACGATGTTTCGCTGATTCTTCATCCTTTTGAATGTTGATCGCGGTAAAAGCATCCTGCAATTTTGAATACAATTCGTCACGTTGTTCTTTGGTAAGTTTGGTCGTGCGAAATTCGTTCTGAGCCTTGATAAGCACATCTTTGGCAATTCTGAAATCGTCGGTTTGGCTTGCCTGGAGGATGGCTTCTTCGACGTTTTGTTTGAGTTGAATATAATTTTGAGCGCTTTCTTTTTCAAAATTTGTTTGCTCAATTTCACGGAAACCTTTAATCTTTACAAAAGCCTCCTGGAGCCTGGCATAGAGGTTTTCGCGATGTTCGCGCAGCAATTTGGCTCCCTTAAACAGGTTTTGGACCTCAATCAAGTAATCCCAGGTTTCTTTAAAATCCTTAGGATGGCTGGCTAAAAACAAGGCTTCGTCAACCTTTTCTTTAATAAGCGTGTAATTTTGTAAAGCCTGATTGTTAAAATCCGTTCGCTCGTCTTCGATTTTTTTATTGAGTTCGGCAAACGAATCCTGCAATTTTCCGTAAAGTTCCTCGCGATCTTCTTTTAGAAGTCTTAATCCTTTAAAACTATTTTGGACTTCAATCAAAAATCCTTTGGCTTCGCGGAAATCCTTAGCTTGCTTCACTTTTTTCAGGGCCTGCTCAAGCTGATTTTTAAGATTTTTATAATTGTTCAGCGATTCTTCGTCGCGGTTTCTATCAAATTCTATCATAAATGGTTTTATTGATTTGTTAATTTCTAAAAGTTTGATCACTCCCGGTTTTTGGTATCAATCACGATCGTAACCGGCCCGTCGTTTACAAGCGAAACCTTCATGTAAGCGCCAAATTCGCCGGTTTCGATTGGTTTTCCAAGTTCAGTTTCG
Organism: uncultured Bacteroidota bacterium; assembly: GCA_903944895.1. Taxonomy (GTDB): domain Bacteria; phylum Bacteroidota; class Bacteroidia; order Bacteroidales; family 4484-276; genus CAJATL01. The sequence continues at coordinate 23,623 of CAJATL010000094.1, read as the reverse complement.
ATTTGTTTGATGAACTTTTCGTACAATGGAACAGCAGTTTCAGGTTTTGCAGCTTTGATGTAGGAAGGACGGTTTCCTTTTTTCGTACTTGCATGAAGCGTAAACTGGCTGATTAGTAAAATATTTCCGTCAATTTCAGTTAGTGGCAGATTCATCACGCCGTTTTCATCATCAAAAATACGAAGCCTTGCAATTTTCCCGCTCAGCCATTCGATGTCTTCGCTGGTGTCGGCATCCTCGATGCCTAAAAGAACCAGCAATCCTTTCCCGATTTTTCCTTTGATCTGACCTTCGATTTCCACGGAGGCCTCTTTTACCCGCTGAATTACTGCTCTCATTGTTCGATTTATAGAATGATTTCTCCCTGCAAACTTAGTAAATATTAACTTTGCCGGAAACACAATCCAAAATGACACGATTAAGCGTAAACATCAATAAAATTGCTACTTTGCGAAATGCCCGCGGTGGCAACATACCCGACCTGATAAAAGCCGCCATTGATTGTGAACGCTTTGGCGCGCAGGGAATCACGGTTCATCCGCGTCCCGACGAGCGGCACATCCGCCGGCAGGATGTTTTCGATCTGAAACCCATCGTTACCACCGAGTTCAACATCGAAGGTTATCCTTCACGAAGTTTTATTGATCTTGTCCATACTGTGAGGCCTCACCAGGTTACGCTGGTTCCCGACCCTCCGGATGCTATAACCTCCAATGCCGGCTGGGACACGATTATAAACGAAAGTTTTTTAAAAGATGTAATCGCCGGATTCAGGGAACATGGAATCAGGGTTTCTGTTTTTATCGAAACGGATGCAAAAATGATCGAAAATGCTGCAAAAGTTGGCGCCGACCGTGTGGAACTTTACACCGAAAGCTACGCAAAATATTTTTCCGAAAATCGCGAAAAAGCCATAAAGCCTTTTATCGAAGCTGCCAAAGTTGCCAACAGTGTTGGAATTGGCCTCAATGCCGGTCACGATCTCAACCTTGACAATCTGAAATATTTTGCCCAAAACATTCCCGGCCTGCTCGAAGTTTCGATTGGCCATGCTTTGATCAGCGATGCCCTTTATCTGGGTTTGGAGAATTCCATCGGGCTTTACCGCAATCAACTCAGATAGCGCCATTACTGAATTTAGTTGAACAAATATTCATTAAAGCTGGTTTATCTGTTGTCCTTTACTAAAAAAAATGAAAATATTACTTCGTACAATCGTTGACTGCTCGTTTGAGCAAGTTTCCGGAAATTTTGACCGCGAACTCTTTGAGTTTTTGCTTCCACCGCATTTTGTTGCCACTTTGGTGAATTATGAAGGTTCAAAGCCTGGTGATAAAATTCATCTCACCTTCAAAATCCCATGGAAGTCCGACTGGATCAGCGTTATCAAGGAGTTTGAAAATGGTAGAGGCTTTTATTATTTTATTGACGAAGGCAAAAAATTGCCTTTTGGATTGAAAAAATGGCGGCATCATCACCAGGTGAGACAACTCACCGAAAATCAAACTGAAATTATCGACTTCATGTACTTTTCGACAGCTTTTTGGTTGTTGGATTTGCTGGCATGGCCTGTTTTATTTATTTCGTTTTTCCCGCGCAAGAGGCTTTACAGGACATATTTTAAAAATCTCCATAAAATATAGCTTAATGAAAACAGCGAAATGGTTTGCCATTGCAGGGACTTTGATCATGTTTTTTACCCTGGTTTATGGCTTTTTTTATGGCGATTTCTTTGGTGAAGGAAGTATTTTGATGTCCCTCGCCTGGGGCAAGGTAAGCCTGATTGATGTTTACATCGGGTTTTCGCTGGTTGGCGGATGGATCATTTTCCGTGAAAACAACCTGCCACGGGCATTGGCCTGGGTGCTTGCAATATTTATCCTCGGGAATTTCTTAGCCTGCCTCTATGTCTGGATTCAGCTTGAAAAGGCAAAAGGGGACTGGACAAAATTCTGGTATGGAAACAGAAAACCATAAAATCAAAAAATCAAAAATCAAAATTCAAATTGCCTGGCGCAATGTGCAGAGCGCAGAGCGAAATAACAACAAATCCGCCAGGCGGACACAGCAACAAATAGCAAACAACGAACAATAAAAAAATGGAAGAAACTCAATGGCGTGAAGAGGCCTACAAAAAAGCATTCGATGGCATGATTAAATACATAAACATGCATCGCGAAGCCGGGAAAGGATTTTCAATTCAGGATCTGGAGGCTATGCTTCAAACCGAGTACGACCGCGATGGCCTGGCCTGGGATGGGCGTGGTGAGGTGGTAACAATTGGCATCTCGGCCAATATTTCGGCCATGGAACAGGAACTCATCAAATGGAGAAAAGAACTGGCACAATCGCTCATCGAACAACCTTAAATAGTAGCTTATGTCATTTACAACAATTTTTATATCTGCATTCCCGGTCATCATGGTTTTGATGACTTTGCTCTGGCTCGTAAGCGTTTATCTCAAAAACGCCAGCATTGTTGACCCATTCTGGGGATTTGGTTTTGTGGTTGCCGCGGTTTACTATTTTATCCAGACCGGCGAAATGGATGAACGAAAAATCCTGATCCTGGTTTTGGTTGCGATATGGGGATTGCGGCTTTCGGTTTACCTGTTCTGGCGAAATGCCGGAAAAGGTGAGGATTACCGTTACCAGGAATTCAGGAAAAATTACGGTGTACATCGTTACTGGTGGGTAAGTTTTTTCCAGGTTTTCCTGCTTCAGGGCATTTTGTTGTGGCTGATTTCGGCACCGTTGCTTGGTGCGATGTATGATGCAGGTGCAAATCCTTTAAATATAATTGATTTTGCCGCCATAATTTTCTGGCTCATCGGCTTTACTTTTGAAGCTGGTGGTGATTTCCAACTGGCAAAATTTAAGGCAAATCCCAAAAACAATGGCAAAGTCCTCAACACAGGCTTTTGGAAATACACCCGTCATCCCAACTATTTTGGCGATTCGACAGTGTGGTGGGCCTTTGGGCTTTTTTCGGTCGCCGCCGGAAGCTACCTTCCTATTTTAAGTTCAGTATTGATGATGGCCCTCATCATAAAAGTTTCAGGAGTAGCGCTGCTCGAAAAATCCCTGGCCGGCAAAAAACCCGAATACCGCGATTACATCATGAAAACGAGCGCGTTTTTCCCGTGGTTTCCCGGGAAAAGTGCCTAAAGTACTTAAAGTTAGGAGTACTTAAAGTGCCTGAAGTACTTAAAGTTAGGAGTACTTAAAATGCCTAAAGTACTTAAAGTTAGGAGTGCCTGAAGTACGTAAAGTTAGAAGTACTTAAAGTGCCTAAAGTACTTAAAGTTAGGAGTGCCTGAAGTACGTAAAGTTAGGAGTACTTAAAATGCTTAAGTTGCAGTCTTTCTGACTGCTAAACCTGGTTTGGTTTTTACCCGGGATGTTGCGCCGGTAAAAAAAATCCCGAAAAATCACATCAGGCTGTAAGCCTGAAACAAATTATTGCGAGTTTATGAAATGATCGACAAATTAGCCTGCGACCTATTATTTTCTAAAAAGCATAAAATGAACCTGTTTGGCGATAGGATTCAGGAAGTCGATGTATTCATTCCTCTTAGGAAATCAAGACTTTTAAAATCATTTGGCAACTTTTCAAATTACCAGACATCCTGAAAGCAACATGTTCGTTGTTGCCGTAAAGCTGGCTGTGGCTTTTATTGCCAACCTGCCGGATTAAAGCTTCTTCAGTAAAATTTCTTGCCGAAGATATCGAAACCGCCAGGATTTACCCATTCTAAGCTTGATTTTTTTTATTTTTTTAGGGTTTTTCCTAATTTGATAAGGCCTATTTTTGCGACCTGATTCAGGGGAAATGACAAAAAAAACAATATTTTTCTTAGCGCTTTTATTAGCATGCTTTCAGGGTTTTTCACAGGAAAGTAAGGTTGATAAAATGGCCATTACTTCGCTTATCCAAAAATTGTTCGATGCGATGCACAGCAACGATTCAACGAGGATGAGAAGTCTTTTTACCGAAAATGCCACCATCGAAACGATAACTTCAAAAAACAATATTCCGTTCAAAACACAGGTATCGAAAAATAGTTTTATTGATGGTGTCGGGAAAAAACACCTGCAAACCTGGGAAGAGAGAGCCGGAGATTATCATCTGACGATAGGTGGCAACTTTGCTGCTTGTCTCATGAATTACACCTTTTACCTCAACGACAGCCTGCATCATTGCGGGATCAATAATTTTGAGCTGCTGAAAAGCGGTGATCAATGGAAAATCGATAAAATCACCGACACCCGCCAAACCACCGGCTGTTCTGAGATTCCCTCAAACTCAATTTTTGAAAGGGAAAATCTCACTCACGACACGCTTTCCATTAATACCTTTTTAAATGACTGGCACAAGGCTGCGGCAAAGGCCGATGAAGTGGTGTTTTTTGATGCGATGGACGAAAATGGAATTTACATCGGCACCGATGCCACCGAATGTTGGACCCGGCAGCAGTTTTATGATTGGGCTTTGAAATATTTTAAACGTGAATCAGCCTGGGATTTTACACCGGTTTCGAGGAACGTGTACTTTTCGAAGGATGGGAAAACCGCCTGGTTTAACGAGTTGCTCGACACCTGGATGGGCGTTTGCCGTGGTTCGGGCACTTTGCATCTCACAACAAATGGCTGGAAGATCGATCAGTATCATCTTTCGGTGACTGTGCCAAACGACAAAATCAACAAATTTATCGAACTGGTAAAATAGCAGCTCTTTTAGAGAGTTACTATTTTCTTCAAAACTAAACTAACAATGAACAAACGACTCATCCTGATAATTTTCGCTTCACTGGCTCTATTAATTTTCTTTTTATGGTGGCAGGGATGCTTTTTTCGGCCGAAACCTGTTGTGGTTGACGCAGATAGCCTCGCTGTTGAGCCTAAATTTGAGTACGGAATCAGGGTTGATAGTCTGATGGTTTATAAACACAAAGTGCGCGCCAACGAGAATTTATCCGATATTTTGCTGAGATATGGTGTCGAATATCCAAAAATTGATTTGCTGGCAAAACGCTCCCAATATCTTTTCGACCTTCGGAAAATCAGACTGGGAAACGATTATTCGGTAATTGTAACCGACGATGTAAAGAAAAAACTGCTGTATTTCGTGTATGAAATTTCACCCATCGATTATGTGATTTACGATTTGGGGGATTCCGTTCATGCCCATCGCGACAAAAAGGAAGTGATTGTTAAAATTGATACGCTGAGCGGAGTCATCAAATCGTCGTTGTGGAACGCTATCGCCGAAAATGATGGCGACCCGAATTTGGCTAACGAAATGTCGGAAATTTATGCCTGGACCATCGACTTTTTTGGCATCCAGAAAGGCGACTATTTTAAGGTAGTTTACGAAAACCTCTTTGTTGAAGGCCATGCCATTGGTTATGGAAAAATCCTGGCAGCCAAATTTAATCATTATGGTAAAGATCAGTTTGCTTTTTACTATCTGCAGGATGGCGCTGGTGATTATTTTGACGAACAAGCCAACAGCCTCCGGCGGGCATTTTTAAAAGCACCGTTAAAATTTAAAAGAATCAGCTCCAATTTTTCCCATTCCAGAATGCATCCTATCCTCAAAATAAGACGCCCACACCTGGGTGTTGATTATGCTGCCGACCGCGGCACACCTGTTGTTTCGATTGGCGATGGATCGGTTACATCTGCTGGTTTCATTGGGGGAGGTGGCAAAACAGTAAAAATAAAGCACAACGGGACTTATTCGACAGCCTATCTTCACCTGAATAATTTTGGCCCCGGGATAAAAGCCGGTGCACGCGTAAAACAAGGTCAGGTAATTGGTTATGTTGGAAGTTCCGGTCTGTCAACCGGCCCTCACCTCGATTTCAGGTTTTATAAAAACGGCCAGCCGATCGACCCATTAAAAGTTGAATCTCCGCCGGCCATGCCCGTTGCCGAAAAACACAAACAACAGTTCCTGTCCTCAAAAGATCAATGGATGAAAGTGCTGCGCCCGAACAGTGTAATTCCTCCGGATTCGGTGCTTTTCCAGGTTCAGCGATAGTTACTTTTTGCAGTGCACATAGTCGAACTTGTCTTAATTTTATTTGGTTGATGTTTTATACCATTTGATTTACTTTCTTTTGTCTTGCCACAAAAGAAAGTAACAAATCCGCCAGCTGGCGGAAAGACTTCATGATAATTTCCTGTTTTCTACGGTGTGGCTCATCCACGCGATACAAGCCGTGCCAACACACCGGCCAGCCTATGCTTCTGTATCGCCTCCAAAAGCCCTCGCAATGAGCCTTCCCTTGAAAACAGCGGAAATTTTCATAAGGTCATTCTGATCATGATTCGAATTCAACCTTACTTTTTTACCGGCTCAACCCGAAAAGTGTTTTTTCCAAAACATGGTTTTCCTTCGGTGGTTATTCCACGCACAATTACATCATAGCCGGCGCAATAATCAGATGTAAAAAACGAAACCGAGGCTTTGCCGTTTTGAAGGCTTACTTCAGGATTCCAGTAAAGCAGTGTCCTGAAATCGGGCAGGCGGCTCTGTTTTTTATTTTCATCGCTGTAATCGGGTAACGGAAAATCAGATGAAGGTGTAATAGCCTGATATTCGAGAAATACCGATTCTTTTGGAAAAGTATATCCGGCAAAATTGTCGGTGTTTGTTGTAATCAAAATGATGCCGTCAAGACTAAAATCGCCGAGATAATGGGTGCGGTTAATTACATCGATCCGCTCAATTTTTGAGGGTGATATTTTTAACAGATCATCCACATCAAAAACAGGGACATTATCCAAAAAGATATATCCGCAATTAATCATCCGGTTGGTTTCGGCATTGATCACCTGAAAATATGATTTCCCCTTTTTCTTCTTTACCGAAACCGCCGTTACAATTTCCTTAATGACATCTTCGAGCGTAGGAAGATCGATAAAATCGTTGATTTTAACAGAGAATTCAGGATTTCCAAAAAGCAGGGAACTCACTTCACTATTTTCGATTATGGCCGAATCCTTGCTTTCATAAATTCGGGCCGCCTGACAATTGACGTATATTTCTTCAATTAATTTTTTGTAGGAAGTATCTATCATCAGATCTGATTCTTTTGATAAAGGATAATTGCCTGCAAAATCGTTGTTAATCAATAGTTCCAGGTCTTTTTCGGGATCAGGATTGGTGCAGATAAAAATATCCCTAAGGCCTGTTGCATGGTTTAACGAAAAGACAAATTCCCCGTTTTTTCGGGAGTTGAGGATATGAAACTGAGGATTTTCGCCCAAAACCGAAATATAAATCATGGCATTTGGTTCGGGCTGATTAGTTTTTTTATTGCGGATAATTCCGCTCACGCTCACATCTCTGATTTCGGGCAACCACAGCAGGTTTTCGGAGGTGTTGGTGTTTTGAAGTTTTTTATTTTCGATATAAAAACGGTCTGCATCTGTATTTGTCCCCTGCTTAACCACCGAAACCGATACATGCGCAAAATCTTCCTGGATAGCCGTTGGCGCCGAAAGGATCATTTCGACCAATGCTCTTTGCTGATAGCTGTCCTTACTGGTTTTTACGGCAATTTCGATATGATTACCGGCATCATTTTTTACATCCCGGAAAGGAAGTTTCTGCCCGTTTTCGGGAAGTGGGCGCTCGGGGTTTATCACGGTTATCGCAGTTGTAAAGTAATCGTCCGGGTTAAGATTTCTCAAAAAACTGGTGTAAGCTCTCAAATAATAATTCCCTGACAAAGCTTCTTCGGGAATCCCGAAATTTCCCCTGGCAATCCCATCTTCAATCCTGAATTTCTTTTTAACAACTGCTTTTTGGTCGCTGTTAGATAATTCGACATAAAGCACCTGGCTGAAATCCGATACAAAAGGAGCCTCATTAATAAAAACATGGGCCACAAACCAAATTTCTTCACCCGAAAGGTAAAAATTCCGGTCCGTAAAAAGGCGGACAGTTTCGGTAATGCCATCGGTAATGCCTTTGTTTGAAGGCTCTTTAACCATCTGACCGGAAACAAAATGAGTGGTTAGAAAGAAAAACAGAAGTATCGTTAATGTTTTTTTCACGTTCAAAAAAAATTACTGTCTAAAATTAATATTCTATCCAAAAATCAGGTTTTACAATCGTACCACCTCTAAGCTGGCAATCGATGCAATCCTGGTTTGGAAAAGCTCTGATTCCGTTAAGGTTGGTGGTTAAATAGAGCGGCCATTCACTCGGATTACTCATATAAATTGTACCAACATTTTTATAATCGGCATCCCCGAGCGTACAAACCCCGTATCGAAAAATTGTAGCAGGCCGGTTAACAAAAATGCGTTTTTCGGTAATGCCGGCAACCAGGAACGCGCCAAAAACAGTCTCACCTGGAGTTTCGGTATTAAAAACATTTCCGCGGATCTGGTAAGGCTGCCTGGTATATAAACTTCCCTGTGTGGAGTTTTGCTCCCTTACCTCGTTCCAAAAGGCATAGGCTTTTTCGGAGATGGTAAATTGTTTCACAAGCAGGCTGTACCTTTCCATAAGTTCCCGCGTTTCGGTGGTGACATAGTTTAACGGAAATTTCGTGACCACCGGCTCCGATAAGCCACTTGTTTTAAAAGTAAAGAGTTGCCCGATTTTATCAGTCCTCCAGCAGGTTTGTAGCGAATCGACATCGTAAACGGGACGTAATCTACCTTCATAAATATGGCTGATAAGAAAATCGGAGCGGTATTCGTAACTTCTTTCTAACCGCCACAGATAAAAATTCGTATCGCTTTCGGCCTTTTTGGTGTTGAGATAAAACTGGTAACCTTCAAAAGGGAATACGCCGTCTGGATTGGCGTGAGCTTCAAAAATGGCATAAACAGAATCTATCCCAACAGGATTTTTCAAGGTTTCAAAATCCGATTGATAGGTTTTCCCGTTGGGTGAAACAATCCGGGTTTTGTATTTTCTGCCGACAACTCCCTGAATTCCACCGGGGGAAGTGGAGTAAATCCCGGGTGAAGTTTCGCTCAAAACTTCAGTGGTTCCTTCGTCGTCGATGATAGAAACATTATACCCCGAAAGCGGCAAAAACTCAGGTGTATTTACCGTAGAAGCCACCGAAAGTTTTACGAAATAAGGGCCTGGATTGTTGGAAATTATGCCATCCACAACCAGAACATTTTCATATTTATCATCCAGCTCGGGAAAGTACTTTTCGACACACGACAGTAGCAGCGCAGGAATGGCAAACATTACCAGCAAATGAATTTTTACATTCATTGCTGCGTTTTCAAAAATCCGAAATGCCTGTAGCGAAGTTTTCACGTTTATTTTAGCAATTTACGATGTTGAACATCCTGCAAAATTTTCATTTGCTGGATGGCTATTTTGTTGAGTTTCATCAGCCTTTCTTTAATATATTCCTTTACACAAATCTTAAAAGTGTTAAGTCCGAGATTATTTCTAATTGTGGCGAATTCGCCATAATTAAAATTGGGATTATAGACCTGTTCCCAAATACCAGCGTGTTTCAAAGCGTTTCGGTTCCGCAACCAGTCGGTGACAAAAAACGAACCGCCTTTGACCTTTATCATGTCGGTAATACAGATAAAATCTTCATTTTTAATTCCCTCGAATTCGGGGGAATTAAAACCCGGATTATACATTTCTTCCCAAATTCCGAGAAACTCAATGGTGTTTTTGTTCCGTAACCATTTTTCGATTAATGCTAAACCATTTACAATACCTCTGACCATGTCCGTTAGCGAAATATAGTCTTTGTCATCTACACTGATGATTGTAACCTCTGTTCCTTTTACTATAATTTTTGCCATAACATAATAAGTATTTCAATAAATGTTTGTCAGGATTTGAGTTTTTAATTGCATTGAGTGACCTGTCATATTCTTGTTTTCGAAAACCGTTTTTACAGATTACTCACACCCCATTCATTTTACAAAACTATTTATCTTTAAAGTGTTCTTTAATTTAAACGTTACCAATCAATCCAAAAATCGGGCTTTTCGATGGTTCCTCCAGCTAAACGGCAATCCATGCAATCCTGGCTGGGAAGTGCTATTCCCCCCTCGTTGCCGGTGGTTAAAAAAATTGGCCATTCAGCCGGCGTACTGTGATAAATATCAGCCACATTATTAAAATCAATTTCGCCAAGTTCACAAATCTCATAATGAAAACTTACCGGTGGCATCGGCCGGTCAACAAAAATCCGCTTCGACGAAATACCTGCTACCAAAAAGTAGCCCAGGACTGTTTCATCCGGTGCCTGATCGCTGGAAACATTGCCTTTAACCTGATATGGCTGCCTGGAATACAAATTATCCAAATCGGAGTTTTGTTCTTTTATCGAATTCCAGAATGTGTAGGCCTTTTCCGAAATAGTCAGTTGCTTTACCAGCAGGCTGTACCTTACCGAAAGTTCACGGTTTTCCGTGCTAACAAAATGAAGCGGATAGTTTTTTACCACGGGCTGCGATAGTCCCAGCGTGTTGTATGTAAATATTTGCCTGATATTATCCGTCCTCCAGCACGTTTGCAACGAATCGGCGTTGGCCAGCCACCTCAACGCCCCTTCATAAATGTAGCGGATTTTAAAATCTGCTTCGTATTCGTAGGTCCGGTCCATCCGCCACATAAAATAGTTAGAGTCGCTTGCCGCCATTGCGGTGTTCAGATAAAACTGGTACCCTTCTGTCTGATGCTGACCCTCGGGGTTATCGCGGGTTTCAAAGGCGGCATAAACCGAATCGATTCCGACAGGATTTTTCAATTCTTCAAATTCTGACTGATAATTTTTTCCTTGAGGTCCCAATATCTGAATTTTGTACTTCCGCCCCACAACGCCTTGTATCCCTGTTGGCGAGGTGGAATAAGTTCCTGCCCAAATCTCACTCAAATTCTCCGAATTTCCAGCATCATCAAGAATTTTCACATGACAACCTCTCAGAGCAATCAACTCCGGATTCTCAACCGAAGTTGCAAGCGAAAGTTTGATGTAATAAGGGCCTGAGTCGTTGGTGATCATTCCTTCAACCACCAGAATATCTTCATACTTGCTGTCGAGCTCAGGCCAGTATTTCTCGACACACGAAAAAACAAGCACAAGCAGGATTATCATAACCAGGTTAGCGATCTTAATCCGCATAATTCCCAAGTTTAAAATCGTAAGTAACCGAAAAGATCGGGCTTCCAAAAATGGACATTTTGTAGCCGTTGATCAAGCCGTTTTCCGATTTAAAATACACCGAATAGGCGTTATTCCGACCTGTGAGGTTATAAACCGAAAACACCCATGAGCCATGAACTTTTTTCTTTTTCTTCAGATTTCCCTCGAACGTGAGCGAAACATCCACCCTGAAATAGTCGGGAATCCGGTATTCGTTGCGCAGCGAATAGCTCAGGATTTTCTGCCCGTCCTGGTAATAAATCGAGGTAGGATAAGTAATTGGCCTGCCTGTTGAATAAACCAGGTTGCCCGAAAAACTCAGCCGCTTCATAACTTTGTAATTGGCCACAACATTGATGCTGTGAGGCTTGTCGTAGTTGGCGGGATAACGGATTCCGAAATTATTTTGCTCGCCGGTAATTTTATTGTCCACCAGAACATTGGCGCTGGCGTAAGTGTAATTAATCCAGCCATTCCATTTTCCGAAAGGCTTTTTAAGCATCAGCTCGATTCCAAAAGCATCGAGTTCTCCCTGCAAAATATCCCTTTCGGGAAATTCATTCACAACCAGGTCGGCTCCATCCTTGTATTCGACAAGTTTATTTACTTTTTTGTAATAGCCTTCAACGGATGCTTCAATCAGGCCGGCAACCAAATTTGAATAAACACCAAGCGAAACCTGGCTGCCATCCATGGGGTCGATGTTGTAATCGCAAAGTTTCCATTTATCGGTTGGTGAGAGGGCCACCGTGTTTGAAAGCATAAAAATATACTGGTGAAGCGTGTTGTAGCTGGCTTTTACCGAAAGATCCTGATTGATCAGGTAGGTTGCGGCAAAACGGTAATCGATGCCTGAATAATTTTTAATGATGGCGTTGTTATCGAAATTCAATGTGTCGATGACTGTTTCGGGGATTTTGGGCGAATCGGGCTGGTATTGGTAAACTTCTTTAGGCCCGAGGTACGCGTAATTGTTAAACCTCAGCCCACCGTACAAAGTCAGATTTGGCAAGGCTTTCCATTCATCATCAACAAATAAACCCGACTCAATTCCTTTCTCAGTTCCCAGGTCGATAGGTTCGACCAGCGAGCCGGAATTTAAGGGAAGATAATCACCGTTGTTCAGATCATATAAAATTGAGTTCAGGCCATACGTGATGGTGTGTTTGTCGTTTAAACGATACGAAAAATTCAGGCTTGCCTCGTAATGTTTAAGCTCGTAAGCCAGGCTATAGGCCGAAAGTGCGTAATCCTGGTTTTCCTCGGTAAAATTGTACTTGTCGTAGATAAGCGTAAAATCGAGGTCGTGACGGTTGTTGAAAGTATGAAACCAGGATAATGATGCGCCGGCATTTCCGTAGTCGTTTTTAACCTCTGACGCAAGGTCTATTTTATCGTAACTATAATAGGTGAAAAGCTTAAGTTGGTTTTTTGAATTGATGTGATAAGATAGATTGGTCACCAGATCGCCAAACTGGCCACTGCTGTTTTTCACTTCGGGAACTTTAACAAAATTCAAAACCCAATCGGAGTATGTCGAACGAAGCCCAACTAAAAAATTGAGTTTATCTTTCACTATTGGCCCTTCAACAAGCAAACGCGTGGTAATAGGGCTAATTCCGCCTCGTGCAGAAAATTTCTCTGCGTTGCCCTGTTTGGCGCTCAGTTCGAAAATCGACGAAAGTCTGCCGCCGTATTTTGCCGGAATATTGCTTTTGTACAGTGTAAAATCGTTAACAACGTCGGGGTTAAAAGCCGAGAAAAAACCAAAAAGGTGGGACGTGTTGTAAACAGGAATATTGTTGATGTAAAACAGATTCTGGTCGGCCGGGCTTCCGCGTACATTAAATCCTGAACTCCCTTCACCCACATTTTGAACGCCAGGCAGCAACAGCGCAACTTTTACAATATCCCGCTCACCAAGTACAACAGGAATTTCCTTGATGTTTTTGATGGCAATTTTTTCGTAGCCCATCTGAATTCCCTTAACGTTATGCCGTGATTCGGAACGGATTTCGACTTCTTCCATCAAAAATATTTTACTTTCGAGTGTCAGATCCAGATTTCCATCCGAGAGAACCTCAACTTTGTATTTGGCTTCCTCGGTATCCACGCTTCGCACAACCAGCGAATATTTGCCTTTTGGCAGGGTAAGATTATAAAACCCGTTATTGTCGCTTGCTGTACCGGTTTCGAGTTCTTTAACAAAAATAGTTGCCCCGATTACCGGAATGCCGTCTTCGGCATTTTTTATGACTCCGTTGATGGTCGCTTTTTTAAGGTTGACACCTTCCTTTTTGTTGCCCACTACAAAGGTTTTAACGACAAATTCGTTGGCTGTCCGGAGGAATTTCTTTTCGTCGGAAACCGACTTTTCCAAAGTATCTTCACCGGCAGCTATGTTTTGCGGCAACTTGAAAAAATCGGCTGGCAGGGCGGTGTGTATTTCGTTTTCGCTGGTTAAAAAGATATTGCCGTTTTTATCAACCGAAACTTTGATCTGATACTTCCCGAGGTTTTCGGACAAACATTGTTTAAGTGGAATTTCATCTTTCGTAACCACGATTTTCAGGTCAGGAAAACTTTTGACATCATAAAAAAAGCGAACATGGAAGTTGCTTTCGGCCTTTTCGACAAAAACACTCCAGGGCAAATTATCGTAGGTTTTGTTGAGCACGATTTCAGCAGATTGACTCTTAGCCTGAACCAACCAAAAGAAAAGCATTGTAATTAACAGACCTGCTTTAAGAAAACTATATTTTGCCTGAAGATAAGTCATCACAATATTGCAATAAGAGTTTCATAGTACTGAGGTTAGCTTTTGCGTATCTGATATTATTTTTCTTCATAAAAGCTTTGATGGCTTTGCTGTTTTGAGAAAAATAGCTGAGGAAAGATTTCTGGTTGGTAACTTTGAAAAGTTGACCGTTTTGATAGATATAGTTTGTTGAAATGAGTTTTGAGAAATGCCCGTTGGGAGAAGTTTTGGAATAATCGGCTATGAACGTTTTCTGGTGTTTGGTGAGAAAAACAAAATTCCCGCGATAAACTTCTTCATAAAATCCTGCTGACTGCTGATTTATCTCCGTCGAAAGCAGCCGGGTAAAAGTGTGCCCGCCAATATCGAAGGCTTCGGTTTTTAAAATATTACGCGCTACAAAAATGGTGTCTCCGTTGTTTAACCTTGTCCGTAAAACTACCTGATCGGTTTCGGCATTGTACATCAAATCGACGTTTTCATAAAGTGTTCCCGAAATTTTAAGGGTTCCTTTTGTCCATGTTTCAGATGGAAAATAAGGATTTCCATCGGCCAGGAAATGTGAAGGAATATACTTTTGGCCGTTTACCAGAACATCGTCGGTTCCGTAAAATTCCCGGGTAATCCCGGTAAGATCACCGGATGATTTATCTGGTTTAACCTGCTGGGCAATAGCTGTAAAGGCAAGTAAAAATGTGATGATAAAACAATTCAGAATTCTATTCAGGCTGTAAAAAAATGATGGCATGTTAACGCTTTTAGCAACAAAAACTGACTCTTTTAGAATTTGTAAAATTACTAGCATTTTAAGATTTAACAGGGATTATTTTATGGAATTTTTTATGAGTTTGTCAGTTCTGAAATTTCTTCGGGTGGAGGTTGTTTTATTTCATTTTCGTTGGCGAAAAAGGGGGAGTCATAAAAAAAGAGGCTGCCCCGGTAATGAGACAGCCTCTTTGATTAAGTAATTTTTATCCGGAATTAGTTTTTATCCCAGAATACTTTAACGTCCATTTCATCTCCGCCAATTGCAGCAGCAGCAGAAGTATAGTTAGAAGCATTTAATGTCTGCTCATTAACAGGATAGGTAAATCTTTTAGGAACTTGTCCATCGCGGGTTTCAGGAGCTGGTGGCAGGTTTAACACAGGAAAATCCAATCTTCTCCATGAATTCCAGCCATTAATTCCTCTAACATAAGAAGCTAACCATGATTGGGTTCCAATTTTTTGCTTCCAGTTTCCGGCGGCAGTTGCGTAAGCTACATTAGCCTGTGCAAGGTAAGCGGTAACTTCAGCATCGGTACCACCCCAGTGCAGGATTGAGGATTCGATTCCTTTGTTGTACCAGGTAGCAGCATCACCACCAACCGAGAAGCCTCTTTCGGCAGCTTCAGCAAGGTAGAAAGCAAGTTCGGTATAATCTAAAATTGTCATAGGAAAGGTTTGTTCCTGAATGGGATCAGCAATGTGTGAGAACTGTGAGAATGAATTGCTTTCACCATAAATTCCACCAAGATAAACCTCACCAAATAGTGTAAAATATTTATCTCTGCGTGGGTCGGTTAAATTATTCATCATATCAACGATGGTATTTGCAGGAACAAAGTCATGACGTCCGCTCTGAACTAAATCCTGATACAAAGGATTTGAGTTTGATCCGGCTTCATAAACAAACTGACAAAGTTCGCCCATTGCAAATCCGTCGGCATAAGCTGATTCGACAGTTGATTTTGCGAGTGCTGCGTCAGCGTCAGCAATGGTGATACCTAAGCGTACTTTGAGTGTTGCGCCAAACTTTTTCCACATGGCAACATCGCCTCCAAAAAACAGGTCGTCATCGCTCGAAAATGAGCCATAATCAGCATTTAATCCTGTTAAATCAGCAGTAGCCCTTTCGATCAGGTTTTTGTAAATGGTGAAGGCGTCATCATAAACCGGTGAAATGTTATCAATATCCAAAGCTTCGGTGTAAGGAATATCACCAAACATATCAACCATAATGCTGTAGCAATACACTTCCATAAGGTCGATTACGTAAAGCCGGTTGGCCTTTGCGGTTGTAGCATCTACACCGGCAACAACTTCAGCCTCGGTAAGCATTTTTGCTTCTTTAAGGTCTCTTAAAATGTCGCGGTAGTAGATACGGAAATTATTGTCCGGAATAGTCCTGTTGATAATATCATAATTTGATTCATCAAGATAGGTGGTTTCGGTCCAATATTGAGCGAAAAGTTTGAAAACGTTCAGGTTAACATTGGTATTGGCTTCCTGGTCAGAAAGTGCTTTTTGAGCATTTGCAAACAAAAAACCGCCCGGAACAGCTACCGGATGTTTTTTATCCGTGTTAAAATCCTCAAAATCCTTAGTACAGGATAACGATATCCCAATTAATACTATAAATAATAAATATATTCTTTTCATATTAGTACATTATTAAAATTGTAAATTAACTGTAAATCCCAAATTACGTATGCTTGGCATAACACCGCTCTGCCATCCCTGGATATTACCAGCGCTTTGGCTAGCTTCCGGGTCGGCGTGTGGCAGGTTTTTACTCATGATCCAAAGGTTAGAACCAACGAGGCTAAAGGTTGCGCCTTTAATAAAGCTATTGGCTAAAACTGTTTGAGGTAGTGAGTATGATAATATTACTTCGCGAAGCTTAATATAAGAAGCATCATAAACAAATGCTGCGTTTGGATTTCTTGAATAACCAAAAACACGATAGTCGTCACCGGCAACTCTTTTAGTATTTGGTGTTCCATCAGCAAAAACTGCATCCAAAATAAGACCACCACTGGTTTCATCATCAGTGAGCGGATCTCTTACGTTGTTTCCTAAGTCGTTAATGAATACTGTTTCTTCGTATAAACCTGTGGCCATACCGTAATACTGGTCAAGTGAGAAAACACTTCCGCCCTGTTGGAAATCAATCAGGAAGCTGAATGCCCATTCTTTATAGGTGAATTTGTTATTGATACCACCAGTCCAGTCAGGATTTATATTTCCTAAAATTTCGTTTGATGTCGAGGTTTTCAGATAATAACCATTGGCACCAACAACTCTTTTTCCTGAAACCGAATCATAAATATAATCAGTTCCCTGGATTGTTCCATAAGGTTCGCCTTTACGGGCATTGATGGTAACACCACCCTGGAGAGCAGCCAACTGTAAGTTTTCGAGGTCAGCATCCAACGAAACAACCTTGTTGCGGTTTCTAGCCCAGTTAAGCATAATATCCCATTTGAAATCGTTGGTTTGATATGGTGTTCCGTAAAGTGTTAATTCGACACCTTTATTGGTGACTTCACCAGCATTAACGTATTTACTTGAATATCCTGTTGCGAAAGAAACTGCAACCGGAATAATCTGGTCAACAGTGCTGTTGCTGTAAACTGATAAGTCGAAACCTAACCTCTTTTGCAGGAATGTCATTTCCAAACCAGCTTCTAAGCTTTCTGTTCTTTCTGGTTTGAGGTCGGTATTATTCTTGGTGCTTGGTACCGAAAATAACACGGTGTTGCCAAATATTGCATTTTGAGTATAGGTGTCATTGATACTTCCCCATGGAGCATCGTTACCTACCTGAGCATATCCTAATCTAACTTTACCAAGTTGTAACCAGGTCGATTCCATCAGATTTGAGAAAAGGAAACTTCCCGAAACTGAAGGATAGTAATAGTCATTCTGTGCTTCAGGTAAAGTTGAAGATTGATCTCTTCTGATGGTAGCATCCAAATACAGGTAATTTTTGTATCCTAACGAAACACTTGCATAAATTCCGTTTACACCAATTTCCCTAAGACTTTCTTCAGGGGCTAATCTTGGGTTGATACTGTTACCCAGTGAATAAAGACCAGGAATCCGTAAGCCACCATCAGTCGATTCGAAAGTCTGGTCAATTTTATTCCTTCTGATATTGGTTCCCAATAATGCAGTCAGGTTTAAATCTTCGGTAAGGTTTTTATTAAATCTGGCCATGAAGTCAACATTGCTTTCCATAAAACTTCTGTCGAACCTTGAATAACCTGAGGTAACATCCGGACGTTGTACGCCAAATTCTCCAGAAGCAGAACCAACGGCTTTTCTTTCTTCCTGTAATTCGCTGTAGGTATCAATTGACCAACGACCCATAAAACTTAAATAGTCGGTAGCTTTCCAGTCGGCTTGCAGGTAACCAATGATACGATCTCTTTTATCGGTTTCGTAGTTCTGATAACGTTGGAAGTAAGGATTGTCCCAGTATGCAGGAACTGCAAGGTCAAAAGGATTGTTAGGGTTCCAACTGATATTTTTGCCAGTCTCATCATAGAGTTGCTTTTGCAATCCATAATCAACATTCATTTGCATCCATTGACGGAATGACGACATAATGTTATCGCTATAACCAGTCGAGTTACGGCCTTTGCCCATGGTATTAATATAATTGGCAGAAGCTGATACTGATAAATTTTTCAAAATGTCATAAGAACCATTGAACAGGAAGTTGTTTCTTTTCAACGAACTATTTGGTAAAAGACCTGTCTGATCAAGGTTGGTATATGAAAGTCTGAAAGTTGAAGCATCGCCACCACCGGTAACATCTACACTATTAGTAAGCGACAAAGGATTCTGGAGGAAATAATCAGGGCCATTGGCTCCGGCAACCCAGGGAGTTGCTTTTTGATAATTTGGTGATTCAGGCCAGTACGAATCCCATTGGTAAACACTGATGTTTGGATCGAATTTTTGTCCCATCGAAGCATCTTCGTAGGTAGGAACAGTAAAATCGAGAACGCCATCACCGTTAACATCCCAAACATTTTCGAAGCCATACATTGTTGTGCCGTCTGGTAAGGTACCTTCACTATAAAATGAACTTCCATAACCTGCACCATATTGTTTCTGATATGCTGGGAAAGTGCTCTTTTCATAAAAACCAGTTGTTACATTCGAATTTAGGGTAACTCCTAAAGTTTTCTTTTTCCCTAATTGTTTTGTTCCTTTTTTGGTGGTAATAATTACAACACCATTGGCAGCTCTTGAACCATAAAGTGCAGTTGCGGCAGCACCTTTCAGTACGTTTACCGACTCAATGTCGTTTGGATTAATGTCGGAAGCAGCGTTTCCATAGTCAAAACCGCTACGACCTCTCAACTGACCTGCATTATTGGTGTTATCGTTGTTTACCGGAACACCGTCGATTACAAACAAAGCCTGGTTATTACCGGTAATTGAAGAAGAACCTCTGATAACTACATTGGTTGAACCTCCCATATTACCATTGGCTTTAATCTGAACACCAGCAACTTTACCAGATAAGGAATTGATGAAGTTGTCACTTTTTACTTTACTGACTTCATCTCCGGAAACCTGCTGTGTTGAATAACCCAGTGATTTTTTCTCACGGGAAATACCCAGAGCTGTAACAACAACCCCTTCGATTGCAGTAGCCTCTGGCACTAATGTGACATTAACCACATTCTCGGTACCGATCTTTTTCTCAACTGTTGTCATCCCCACAAATGAAAAGATCAGGCTTTCGGCTTCCGGCGGGATGTTCAGGGAGAATTTACCCTGCATGTCCGTGGTAGTTCCGTAAGTTGTACCCTTTACAACTACCGAAACCCCCGGAATGGTACTTCCATCCTCAGCATTGGTTACAGTACCGGTAATGGTCCTGGTTTGCGCTTGTACAACTTGCATCCCGATGAAAAGCATCAGGGCAAGGAAAATTGTAAATTTTCTCATAATTGAAGTTTTGGTTATTAAATTAAATTAAACAATCTGAAAATTAATTAGTTAGTAAATTTATTGAATTTGATAAAGTGTTGCGTAAGTAAGTTTTTTTTAAGCATTAAAATTTGTTCTCCCCTTCTTGCCTGTCAAAAATTGAATTCATCAAACAAATTAACACAAAATTAATGTAGCCACCGACATAATTTTACATTTTAATTCAAACTTTTTTTTTTGAAGGGCAGTAAAATATTGGCTAAAATGTTATTAATAAGGCCGTTAAATAAATTAACGATTTTTAATATTCTGTGACCCATCACCTTAAAAAATTATCACCATTTCTTAAACTTTCCTTACTTCAGACTAAAACAGTTTAAAAATCACGATTTTCTCCCATGATCATGACACCCGTTGATGTCATTGCTGTCAGGCTTTACTGTTCATCCACTCAAAGGATTCGATTTTCAAACCAGCCAGTTTTAAAATCCTTTCGGTAACGGTTCCCACTAACTCCCCGATTTCTTGTGGATTGTTGTAAAATGAAGGGGATGCCGGACAAATTATGGCCCCTGCCTGGGATAATTCGAGCATGTTTTTCAAATGAATCGTATTGTATGGAGTTTCGCGGGGGACAATAATAAGCTTACGGCGTTCTTTCAGCATTACATCGGCTGTGCGGGCGATCAGATCATTAGCTATCCCCGACGAAATCCGGCCTATTGTTCCCATACTGCATGGACAAATAATCATCACATCAAAATTGCCCGAACCTGAAGCAAACGGTGCGAAAAAGCTATCGTTGGGATATTGTCTGAACTTCAAGGTGCCGGGATCAATATCTCCGAGTTCATGCTTCCACACCTGAAGCGCCTGATCGGTAAATACAACAGCCAGTTGCTCCACCTGCTCATCGTACTTTTCCAGTTTTGAGATCAGATCATTTGCGTAAATGGCGCCACTGGCTCCGGTAATTCCAATCACAATTTTTAGTTTTATCATCACCTTAAAGTTTATAATGAAAGGTGAAACTGAGTACTTCGTTGTACTGACCCTGGTTCCATTTGTAGGTTTGCCCGCTGGCATGGGGTCGCACTGCCAAAACCGAGTTTGAATATCTCACATTAAAGCGCCATCGCTGGGTAAGCGAAAAAAACAACCCCACATTCAAACTTAAATCACCATTATTAAAAGGTGGCTCAGTGAGTATCTGGCCATCGGCTTCTTCGTACGATTTTAACAAAACTCCAAATGATGGCCCTGCTTCAAGGGTGAATAACTCGCTGAAATCCCATTTGTAATGCAAAAACATTTCGATGTAACTTAACCGGAGCAGATAATAATTGCTGTTATCGAGCGTGTCTGGATTTTTGCGGCTGCCTTTCTGGATAAAATCCAGTTCCATCTGAAAGGATGATTTTTTGCTGATGTAAGTGTTAACAAATCCGCCAGCATACACCCCGGCTTTGTTTGGCCCTGTGAGGCGATCACCTGATATCTCCGACATCGAAAGACCCCCGAGAAGCCCTCCGTTAAACTGTTGTCCAAATAACATTGACCCAAAGAATAAAAAAACAAGGCAAAATAGTAGATTTTTTAATTTCATAAAAATACATTTAGTTTTCGCTCATATTTGGGAAGTAAAATTAATACTATTTTTACACGGCATAAAAATCTTTACGATTTCAGGTTTTACAGAAACAATGGATAATATGGGGGTTTTGACGATAAATTTACCGGAAGGTCTTCCTTCTGCCGGAAACATTCTTCGACTCATTCAACATCGCACCTTTTTAAATTTCAAAATGAACATTCTCAAAAAAGCAGTTTAATTTTTTTAGTAATCACGATAATCACCATGGAAACAGAAAATTACAAAATACTTCTTGTTGATGATGAAAAAGACATCCTGGAGTTTTTAAGCTACAATCTTCGTAAAGAAGGCTACCAGGTTTTTACTGCGCGAAACGGCAAAGATGGGTTGGAAATCGCTCGTAAAGAAATGCCACATTTAATTATTCTCGACATTATGATGCCTAAAATGGATGGAATCGAAACCTGTTACCAGATGAAGTCAATCCCTGGCTTAAACAATGCAATTATTGTATTTTTAACAGCACGTGGCGAAGATTACAGCCAGATAGCCGGTTTTGATGCCGGTGCCGACGATTACATTAAAAAACCCATTGTGCCTAAAGTTTTTGTCAGCCGGATTAAAGCACTACTCCGAAGATATAAAGAACCCCAGGCAGAGCCTGCCGATGACCTTGTTTTAAAGGATTTTACAATAAGCCGCGAAAAATACATGGTCATTAAAGACTCCAGGGAAATCGTTTTGCCCAAAAAAGAATTCGAATTGTTAATTCTGCTTGCTTCGAAGCCGGATAAGGTTTTTACGCGCGAAGATATTTTTACAAACGTCTGGGGAAACGATGTTATCGTTGGCGACCGCACCATTGATGTGCATATCAGGAAAATACGCGAAAAAATCGGCCTCGAAACCATTAAAACCATAAAAGGTGTTGGCTATAAATACGAATCAAGATGAGTCAGACCGACCCGAATCAAATTTCACTCAAAATTTCATTGCTGATTACGGTTTTTTTTAGCGCGCTCTTCAGCCTGCTGATGGAAATATTTTTCGAATTCAAACTTCTTCCGCTGCTGATTACAGCACTTTTACTTTTTATCTTTGTGTATCTGATTTTCAGATACACACTCGAAAGATTCATTTATCAAAAAATCCGGCTCATTTACAAAACCATTTACAACCTTAAACGACCAAAAGGCACAAAAACCGAAAAACGTGATTACGAAGTTAACAGCATCGAAAACGTTAACAGGGAGGTTTCGGAATGGGCCGAGAAGAAGAAAACCGAAATCGAAAAACTCAAAACCATCGAAGTTTACCGGCGCGAATTTCTGGGAAATATTTACCACGAACTTAAAAACCCGATTTTCAATATTCAGGGCTACGTGCTTACTTTGCTGGATGGCGGGCTTGAAGACCCAAGTATCAACCGCGAATATCTTCTCCGGACCGAAAAAAGCATCAACCGGATGATCTCCATTGTTGATGACCTCGAGACGATTTCAAACCTTGAGATTTCGCAAATCCAGATGAAGATGTTGCGATTTGATATTGTTGAATTAACCCGCGAAATACTCGATTTTCTGGAACTGAAAGCGAAAAAGCGAAAAACGGAACTCACCCTGGCCGATAAAGAAGAAAAACCGGTTTTTGTGTTGGCTGATAAAAAATGGATCAGGCAGGTGTTGGTTAACCTGGTTGATAATTCGATAAAATATGGCCGCAACAAGGATGGTAAAACAAAGGTGAGCTTTTTTGATATGGATGAAAATATTCTGATCGAAGTTACCGATAATGGCCCCGGCGTTGCTCCCGATGAGATTCCGCGGGTTTTCGAGCGATTTTACCGTACCCATGATGCCCGCTCCCGCGAAAAAAGCGGCTCCGGACTCGGCCTTTCGATTGTAAAACATATCATCGAAGCCCACGACCAAACCATCAATGTACGAAGCAGCCTGGGGGTAGGAACAACTTTTGCGTTTACTCTGAAAAAAGCGTGAAGGCACAATAAGCAAATCTCAAAAAACAAATCACAAAAAGCAGAGCGCAGAGCGCAGAGCGCAAATCACAAAATTCAAATCACAAAAAGCAGAACGTAAAGTGCAAAATTCAACCCCGATGGCTATCGGGGACAAAAAACAAATCATAAGAATCGAGTTTAAAATACCGGATTCACTAAGTTTGAAAGCTCCCAGGAAGGGTTTATTGGCCTTTTGGATTTGGGATTGATGATTTAAGATTGATGATTTAGGATTGACTGAAAACTTTCATCTAACCTGTCATGAATTTGGTGATAATTAAGCACATAGAGAAAGTTGTTTTTCTGTTAAAAGCAGCTTTCTTCTAAGATAATCCAGTTTCTTTTCGAGGTTATTTTGGGTTTTTCGTTGTTCAAGTGATTCA
>CAJATL010000093.1 GCA_903944895.1 uncultured Bacteroidota bacterium | reverse complement strand
GTTGTCCAACGAAATGAGCAAAAATATTACCCCTAAGTTTTTCGATTTAACATTTGTTTCTGTGGATTTAAAAGAATTTATGAATAATATTTCTGATGAAAGCCAGATTACAGGCAAAAGAGTAAAAAGAGAAGGATTTGAATTTACCTCAACCGGCAATGATCCTGCATTTATCTTCGCAGATTATCCGACTTTTAAAAACACAAGAGCCATCCGGATTGAAATAACAACGCCCGCTGCAACGAATTTTCAGTTTTTTTTCACAAGCCGGGCAGCAACCCAATTCGTCGAAAAAAATTCGATAGTAAAGCTGTTCCCGGAAGGAAGAAGTAAATCGATACTATATTTTTCTGAGGCCAATATTTCAGGCAGATTACGCATCGATCCGGGCGACTTACCGGGAAAATATATCATTCATCAGTTTGAAATTGGAAAGTGAAGTGATTTTTTAAAAACCAGCCATCAAAAACCAAATGATTAAAACCATCTACCTGCATGTCGGCCTGCATAAAACTGCCACTTCGAGTATTCAGGAAACTCTGGGCAAAGCTCACGCATTATTGGCACACGGCGGTTATCTCTATCCCATTTTCACTAAACGGGATACAATTCACTACAATCATTCGGAAGTATTTTACAGCATGTTTTTCCCAAAACCTGAAGCTTACCACATGAATGTTTTATACGGCTACACCAATACTGACGCTGTTAATGAACTAAATCGAAATTACCATAATCAGTTAATCCGACAAATGGAGGATTTTCAGGGTGATAAAATGATTCTTTCGGCCGAAGATATCTCAATACTCTACTTAAACCCTTTGAGAAACCTTAAAAATTATTTGATAACCATTACAAATCCGGAGGTTCGTATTGAGGTGATTCTTTTTTGCAGGCACCCGGTTACCTGGTCAAGCGCTCACATACAAGAATTAATTAAAGGAGGAATAAATCTGGAAGAAGCCAGGAAGAAAAATGCAATAGTAATTTTGGAGAACTACCAAAAGAAGATTAACACATTCTCCCGGGTATTCACATTAGAATCGATTCATGTTTTTCGCTATGAAGATGCAATCCAAAACCAGTACGGGCCTGCTGGTGCTTTTTTATCCTGCATCGGCGCTGATGCATCATTCATTAAAAAAATAAACCTAAGAAATGAATTACACAACGTCTCGCTATCCTACGAAGCCACAATACTGTTAAATTCAATTTACTCTAAAATACCTGCTTTTACCGACAACCAGGTTAATCCGGACTTAAATAATTTTTATCCACATATTATTCATCAAATACCAGGGGAGAAATTTTATCTGGAGGCCTTTCATAATCAGGAAATCTGGCTAAGATCTCAGGACGATATAAACTGGATTTGCGAAAACTTTAATCTGCCCGCCTATACTTATTCTGATAAACAAAACGAAAATGATGGTAAT
The DNA here is from genome assembly GCA_903944895.1 of uncultured Bacteroidota bacterium. Lineage (GTDB taxonomy): Bacteria > Bacteroidota > Bacteroidia > Bacteroidales > 4484-276 > CAJATL01. The sequence goes on along the minus strand of CAJATL010000093.1, from coordinate 4,232 downwards.
AAATGGAGTGAGGAGACTTTAAGCTACCTCCAAAAAATACTTCCTGAGCAACCACCAAAAATCAGGAAAATAATCATAAACGAAATTTTAGCTGAGACAATTCGCCACAAAAAGTGTTTTACGCATCGGAAAAAACAATCGATATTTGCTTTTTTTATGCATCATTCGGCTTATCTGGAACTGGCTTCACTGTACTCAAAATTCAGGTATTCCTGTAAATATCTGGGGTCGGGACTGGCCTTTGTATTTGGCCTGAATTATCTGATCGGTAAAATAAAGCCTGGATTAAAACACTAATCAAAAAAAACGCTAACTCATATAAATATGGTTTTTAGTTCGATTACTTTCCTCTTCTTTTTCTTACCTGCCTTTCTGCTTATGTTTTATTTGCTGTGGAAAAAAACAAAGCTTCAGCTATTACTGCTGTTTCTCAGTAGTCTGTTGTTTTATTTCTGGGGCGAAAGTTTACTGATCTGGATTTTATTGACCTCAACCGGGATTGATTATATCGTAAGTCTGGCGATTTCCAGAGAATTTGACTCAGAAAAACGCAATACTTCCGGTTCGGTGAAGCGGCGAAAACTTTGGCTTTCAATTTCAATTGTTGCTAATCTTGCGCTACTGGGTTATTTTAAGTATTTCAACTTTTTTCTGGAAAATTTTATTGCATTTTGCTCTCGTACAGGCCTTGATGGTTTTATTCCTGAAAGTACAGCAAAAATCGCGCTCCCTTTAGGCATCAGTTTTTACACCTTTCAAACGATGAGTTATACGATTGATGTGTACCGTGGAAAAATCAAGGCAACAAAGAGTTTCCTGAAATTTGCAAGCTTTGTAACCATGTTTCCGCAACTGGTGGCAGGGCCGATTGTTCGTTACAGCGACATCGAGGAACAAATGAACAATCACCAGTTACGGCTTGATGATTTTGTAATTGGGATAAAACGGTTCATTGGCGGGCTTGCCAAAAAAGTGATCATTGCCAACAGCCTTGCCGCCGTTGCCGACCACATTTTTGCACTGCCCTCCGCCGAGCTTTCTACAGGGTTGGCGTGGCTTGGAATAACTTCATACACACTGCAATTGTATTTCGATTTTTCGGGATACTCGTGTATGGCCATCGGTATTGGCAGGATGCTAGGTTTCAGGTTTCCCGAGAATTTCAATTTCCCTTACATTTCACGATCCATTACGGAATTCTGGCAGCGCTGGCATATCACCCTTTCAACCTGGTTTCGCGACTACCTGTATTTCCCTTTGGGCGGAAGCCGCAAAGGCAACCTGATAACTTACCGGAACCTTTTCGTGGTTTTCGTAACCTGCGGATTGTGGCATGGCGCCAGTTGGAATTTCCTGATTTGGGGGCTTTCGCACGGTGTGTTTATGATTTTGGAAAAAGTACCCGCACTTCAAAGATTAGACACGCTGCCACGTGTTTTCCATCATATTTATATGTTGCTGGCATTCAACCTTACACTGGTAATTTTCAGGGTTGAAACCATCCCCGGAGCTATTGAATTTTTGAAAGCGTTGTTGGGGTTTGCCCCCAATCCTACCACCTGGCATACAATACGCGAATTGATGCAGAATAATATATTGGTCATCTTTGTTGTTGCAATCGTGTTTTCGACCCCTGCGGTGAAAAACAGCATCAATTACTTTAAAAATATTTTCGCCCGCTACAACAATGGGCTTCAGCTTTCCTATCTGCTGGTTTTATCTGTCTTGTTTGTTCTTTCAGCCATGTCGCTGGCATCGGGCACTTACAATCCATTTATCTACTTTAGATTTTAAGCATGAATAATAGCATCAAAATATTTTATGTCATCGTTTTCATCATCTTAATCGGTAGCGTAGCGGTTTCTACATTATTGGGTTATGGAAAAACTGATAAGGAGACATTCGTTGCGATGGAAAAAAGAAATCCCACCACAAAACCAATATGGACCTGGGAAAGAAAAAATCTAAAGAAATATTTCGATGGAATGAATTCCTGGGTTAACGATAACTTTGCCTTTCGCACGCAGATGATTCAATTTTATTCGACCTTTCTTTATCTGGGAGGGGTTTCAGCGAATCCACAAAAAATTATTGTTGGCAAAAACAATTACCTGTTTTTAGGAAATTCTTTTGATAACGTGATGGACCAGGTAACCGGAAAAATCCGCTTCAACGAAAAACAACTGGCCAAATGGAAATCCAGTTTCCAATTGCGCAGCAAGTACCTCGATTTATTGGGAATTCCTTTTTACGCGGTGATGGTCCCGAAAAAGCACACGGTTTATCCTGAAAACCTGCCCGATTATATCATTCCGGCCAAAGAAAATGTTTTTGACCAGATCATTAATAGTGGGCCGGGTTTCGATTTGTTGCCTTTAAAAGATACAATGATTGCTTCAAAAGCTTATTGGGGAAATTTGCTCTATAATAAAACCGATTCTCACTGGTCAGAAATTGGCGCATACATCGGCTATGTGAAAATAATTAACCACCTAAAAACCGATTTTAATGATTTATCTCCGCTGGAACTTACCAGAGAGGACTTTGTTGTAAAACCACACCCTGGCGGACAAAATAAATTCATCCTGAATCTGCTTGTTGATATGAATGATTACAACGTTACTATAATCAAACCTGCTGAATGGAATAATCAAATTGTAAAAACAAATTATGAAGGCGACACATTACCTTCAAACCCTTTCGATTATGTATATTATCACGAGAAAGTGATCATCCACAATTCCGAAAAAAAATACACCTTGCTGGTTTTCGAAGATTCATTTTCGATAACGTTGTCCGCGTTTTTAAACCAGTCGTTCGGCAAAATCATCTATTGCCATTACAGCGAACCTGAAGCAAAAGAGTTTACCCGACTGGTCGAAAGATTTAAACCTGACCTGGTTTTATATGAATTTGGCGAACAAAGTCTTGCCTTGCACGAACTTGCTTCCAATAACCTGAGTGCAAAACTGGCCGGCGATAACTTTACTTCGTCGTACTTGAAAAATGGTTCTTATTTTTATGATCATCTGAAAAATTATTATCAAATCACAAATATCAGCGTTGTTGACAGCTCTTTACACTTTCAGTCAACGGGTAATGATCCAAGCTTTGTGCTACCTGATATGGAACTGGCCGAAGACAAATTTGCAGCATTGAAGATTGATTTTTCGATTCCGGAACAAACAGTTGCCCAGATTTTTTATCTTACCGACCAAAATAAAGATTTTAATGGAGAGCAATCGGTGCTTTTGCAGGCTGAAAAAGGGAGAAATGTGCTGGTTTTTTATATTCCTGAAAAAGGGGTCAAAAGCTATCCCATCCGGTTTGACCCGGGGCTCATACCTGGCGACTATATTATTCATTCCATCGAAGTGATGCAGGATATGAAAAATTAGCTGAATGCATTGTTATTGTCGGTCAATATGATACTTGAAATACAACCCACGTTTGAATTATATCGATGTTTACGCTTAAATCAAGACCTTTGAAAAATAGCATCCTTAAATTTTTAACAATTTTCGTCATCACTATTTTTGGTGCAATCCTGCTTTGGAATGCCAACCGATCATATATTTACCCGATGAAAGTTTCGATAGAAATGAAAAACGGGCAGGACGATTTATGCCAGTTGTTGTATGATTGCGGACAGGGCTACAGAGGAGAGCAGTTCATTTCGGAGACTTATTGGAGAAGTCAGAATTTCAAAACGATTTCTTTCAATTTGCCGGCTGGAAAAATTAAAAATTTGAGAATAGACCCTGCCACCAGTTCGGAATCGTACCAAATCAGGCAAATAAAAATTGAGGTTGGCAACCAATCTGAAACCTATATCGGCGGCGAAATCCTCGACCATTTCAAATTATTCAACCTGACACAGGCCGATTCGGCAACAACCGGATATCTGGCATTAAAACAAATTAACAGCCCCGATGGCCAGTTGATTGGTTTAGATCAGATCGATAAAAAATTCATCCTGGTTGATCATGAAGCAAAAAAATCCGCACTTCTGTTCATTATCCTAACCTATCTGACAATTGTATCAATCATCATCTTTGCAGAAAAAAAAGTTGCTGCCATCACACAAACATTAATCATGGATTTTCACGGTAAAATTTCATACGTAATATTATGAATAGGAGGCGCCCTCAAAGATTAATTTTTTACTATTGAGCCAAGGGTAATTTGTTTGCGAAAAGGATTTCAGTTTTTCGAGAACCAGGGGAAGATTT
>CAJATL010000092.1 GCA_903944895.1 uncultured Bacteroidota bacterium | reverse complement strand
GACTGGGAGGGGAAAAGCGGACGCTTCGCGTCCGCTTTTCCCCTCCCTAATCCCTGACCAAACATTGTTGTCATTTCGACCATAGGGAGAAATCTAATTTCGATTAGCTTTTTGAGAATCAAAAACTGGAACGAAAATGCCTGCTTTTCCAAAAATTTGTAATTTGTTGATAAATAGTAGTATGCGTTTTGTAAAAAATGAATTATTAACACCCCAGCCCGCAGCTTTTACTTTGTGGCAGCATTACGCTTCAATTTCCAATTTCTGCAACAATGTTAAAAAAGCTCCGTTTTGAGGTTTTTATACTTTTGCAGGCATGAAACATGATGAAATGATTTCGTTTGAAGAAGCTTACCGGAAAGTTGTTGGTTCGGCGGCTGTTTTGGGTAATGAGGTTGTGGGTTTGGCGGCATCGTTGGGCAGGATTCTGGCCGGAGATGTTACTTCAGATTCGGATATGCCGCCGTTTGATAAATCGGCGGTTGACGGTTATACCTGCCGGAAAGCCGACCTGAACGACGAACTCGAAGTAATCGAAGTAATTCCGGCAGGAAAAGTCCCCGAAAAAACCATCACCTCTGGCAAATGTGCCAAACTGATGACCGGTGGCATGGTTCCCGATGGCGCCGACACCGTTATCATGGTCGAATATACCGTTGAATCCGGGGTTAATAAAATCAGGTTTATTCACGAAAAGACTTCTGCAAATATCTGTTACCTGGGTGAGGATATCCGGAAAGATGAAGTTGTGCTTAAAAAAGGAACGCTCATTCGTCCGCAGGAAATTGCGGTTTTGGCTTCGGTGGGTTGTGTTGAACCAAAAGTTTTCCGCCGGCCCGTTGTCGGGATTATTTCGACAGGCGACGAACTGGTCGAACCTGATCAGGTGCCCGCCAAATCTCAGATCAGAAACAGCAATGCTGCACAACTCATCGCGCAGGTTCAAAAAGCCGGCGCCATTCCCCGATATTTTGGCATCGCCGCCGATAACGAAGAGGCAACCCGCAAAATCATCACCGAAGCGCTCGAAAACAGCGACATGGTTTTGCTTACCGGTGGCGTTTCGATGGGCGATTTCGATTTCGTGCCTCAAATTCTCGAAGAACTCGGCATTTCGATTCAGTTTAAAAGTATGGCTGTTCAGCCCGGTCGTCCTACGGTTTTTGGAATAAGAGATGGAAAATATCTTTTTGGACTTCCCGGAAATCCGGTTTCATCGTTTGTGCAGTTTGAACTGTTGGTAAAACCCCTCATTTTTGCGCTGATGGGCTGCGATTTTAAGCCTTTGGAACTTAAACTTCCTATGGGTGAAAAGTACGTCCGGCGCCAGACAAAGCGAAAATCCTTCGTGCCTGTTTTCATCAAAACCGGAAAGGTTTACCCGGTCGAATACCACGGTTCGGCACATATTCATGCCTACATTTTTGCTGATGGCATCGTTGCTGTCGAATTAGGCGAAACTACACTTGAAGAAGGGGCAATTGTTGATGTACGACAGTTTTAACCGACGGATCAATTATTTGAGGATTTCGGTAACCGACCGCTGCAACCTGCGCTGCCTGTATTGCATGCCCGCCGACGGTGTGCCGCTGCTCCGGCATCAGGACATTTTAAGTTTTGATGAAATTGTAGAAGTCACCAAAACCGCCGTAAAACTTGGCGTCGATAAAGTGCGGATAACCGGAGGCGAACCTTTGGTAAGAAAAGGCATTGTTGATCTCATAAAAATGATTGCGCAAATCGATGGAATCCACGATTTAAGCATGACCACCAACGGCAGCTTTCTCGAAACCTTCGCCCAGCCGCTTGCTAATGCCGGCCTTCATCGGGTAAATATCAGCCTCGACACAATCGACCCCGAAAAATACCGGCAAATTACCAGGCTTGGCGACATCCAACAGGTTTTCAGAGGCATCGAAGCTGCAAAAAAAGCAGGTCTCCGGCCGATAAAAATTAATTGCGTCGTAAAAAACGATTCCAGCGAACCCGATGCTTTGCTGGTAAAAGCTTTCGCAGAAAAGGAAAACCTGCAGGTACGGTTTATCCGTGAGATGAACCTCGAAAAAGGCGATTTTGGTGTTGTGGAAGGTGGTGAAGGTGGAAACTGTAAAATGTGCAATCGTCTGCGTCTGACTGCCAGCGGAAAAATCAAACCCTGCCTCTTCAGCGACCTCGAATTTGATGTGCGGGAACTTGGCCCTGAAATTGCAATTAAAATGGCCCTCGGCAAAAAGCCGGAAGCAGGTTTGATGAATACAGTTAACGGATTTAGTAATATTGGAGGATAAAGTTAGGAGTTAGGAGTACTTAGAGTACTTAAAGTGGGGAAAATTAAAAGTGGAACGAAAAATGGAAATAGTTGAAAACTTACAAAGCAAATTGATGAATAAACCTAAATAATTTAAAATACTCAGCGAGTCACTCCAGGTACCTAGGTTACTTTAAGTACTTTAGGCACTCTAAGTACTCTAAGTACTTCTTCAACTTCTAACGTTAAAAATATGACCGAACTCTCACATATCGACGAAAAAGGAAAAGCCAACATGGTTGACGTTGGCCAAAAGCCTGATCAGCAGCGCAGGGCAAAGGCCGAAGGTTTTATCAGCCTTTCGGTAGAAACTGTAAATCTTATCCGCCAAAACCAGATGAAAAAAGGCGACGTGCTTACCATTGCCGAAATTGCAGGCATACAGGGAGGAAAAAAAACCAGCGAATTAATCCCGCTGTGCCATCCTTTGGCCATCACCAAAATTGATGTTAAAACCGAATTGACCGACGAAGGTGTGAAAATTGTCAGTGAGGCCCGGTGCATCGGCAAAACCGGCATCGAAATGGAAGCACTCACCGCAGTTAGCGTGGCTTTGCTCACCGTTTACGACATGTGCAAGGCTGTCGATAAAAACATGGCAATTTCCGGAATTCATCTGATCGAAAAAACAAAACAGGATATTTGAAACGTACTGTAAAAAATTGCATCTGAAATTTATGACCAGGATATTTGCAGCTTTATTCTTGATTTTTTTCCTGACACTGGAATCTTTACAGGTTCAGGCACAAATCAATGTCGAATATTACATGAACAAGGGAATCGGCGAATATAACCGCAACGATTACACCCTGGCCATCCAGACTTTTAATGCGCTCATCCGTGCCCGTCCCGAATTGCCCTATCCGCATATTTACCGCGGATTATCCAAGTTTAACCTCGGCGATTTCCGTGGCGCCGATTTCGACTTCACACGGGCCATCACCCTCGATCCGTATAATCCGGATGCATATCATTTCAGAGGTGCCGTTAAATCGAATATGTTCGACTATTACAGCGCTTTGGAAGATTTTAAAAAATCGATCGAACGCAGCCCGAATAATCCTTTTGTTTATCGCAGCCGCGGAATTACTTTGATGAAACTTCAGGATTATGCAGGCGCGGTGATTAGTCTCGATACCGCCATCCTGATAAATCCCGCCGAAGAGGATTTTTATTATATCCGGGCCATCGCCAAAAGCCGGCTCGAAGATTACGTCGGAGCTATCGAAGACTGCAACCGCGCCATTAAGCTTAACTTTTTCAATAAAGATGCCTTTATCGAAAGGGGGAAATTTAAAAATGAAATCGATGATTATGAAGGTGCGATGAAGGATTTTGATCAGGCCATCAAAATTGATGAGAAAAACCCGCTGGTTTATTATTATCGTGCCTTTACCAGGATAAAATCCGGCGATACCACCGCTGCGTTAAATGATTACAACAAGGTAATTCATCTCGACCCACGAAATGATATAACCTATTACAACCGCGCAATGATTTGGTCGCAACGGAAAGAATTTTTAAAAGCACTCGACGACCTGGACAATGTTTTAAGGATTAATCCCGAAAATATTTACACCTGGTATAATCGCGGTGATACCAAAATCCAGCTTAAAGATTACAACGGTGCCATCGAGGATTTTACTGAAGCCATCAACCTTTTCCCAGATTTTGCGGCGGCTTATATGCGACGATCATACGCAAAGCAGGAATCAGGAAACGACCCGGGGGCAAGAGAGGATTATGAGCTGGCTATCGGCATCATCAATGCGGTAAATTCGGGTCAGGATTTTGGTTTGATAAACCGCCGATATACCGCCGATTCGACCTATCTGAAAAAAATGATCGAGTTTGGAGCCGACTTTAACTCGGATAATGTAACCGGTGGACGTATTCAAAACAAGCAGATACTGGTGCAGCTTTTACCCAATTTCAGCATCCAGTATTTTGCCACCGATTCGGTGATTGCCTGGCAGCGTGAAACCGGCTACCATTATCCGGCTTTGGATAAATTCATTTATAATAATCATGGATTTTCACGGTAAAATTTCATACGTAATATTATGAATAGGAGGCGCCCTCAAAGATTAATTTTTTACTATTGAGCCAAGGGTAATTTGTTTGCGAAAAGGATTTCAGTTTTTCGAGAACCAGGGGAAGATTT
>CAJATL010000091.1 GCA_903944895.1 uncultured Bacteroidota bacterium | reverse complement strand
TTAAACCAGGAAAGGAGGTAAACTTTTTACTAATAATGATTTTACAAACTGCAATCTCGCGGATAGCAATAGCTATGAATAGTTTGCAGCACTTCGGTTATTCGTAAAGTAAAATTTGATTGTTGCGGAATCGCTGATCATAATCATCATAAGTGACAATGTTACCAGTACCATTGTGCGTGCCATTATTTGAGTAAATGGGATTCCCGACAGTAGGTTTGTCAATGGTAATACTAAATGTACCGTTGTCGAGTGTTGCTTCGGCTTGAATAGTAATATTAAAAACCTCAACATTTGCATCAAGCGTAACGGTATGGCCTGTTGCAATAACGATATCATCGTATTGAGCTGGTGCACCTCCAACCCAGGTGGCAGGATCAGAGAAGTTGCCCGACTGGGTGGACGTTATTACGGCTGCGTACATCATGCTTTGAAAACAAAGTAATGTAAGCATACTTAAAATGATTAGTTTTCCTTTCATAGTAAATGTGTTTTAGTGTGTTTAATTTGTTGTACTGTCTTTAAATAAATTTTCATAATGCTGATCTGTTAATGGTTAATTATTATACTATTTTTCATCAATACTTGATTCTGGCCTTGAGGTTGTAGTCTTTTCTACAAGTATTTCCATTAGCTTGCGTTGGACTGCAAGGCGATGGATAAAATCTTCATTTTCATCCATGTCATTTTTACCTTCTACTTTTTTCTCTTTCTTTTTTCGTCGGGTCGGCAAACTGTGTTTATTTTTCATTGACATTTTAATCTCATTTGGGTTAATTCCCCGGCCGCTTGCGGCGTTATTTGTAATTACTTCTTTTGTTGATACTCCGTCCGCTTGCGGCGGGGTAGTTCATTTTTTCCATTGACGAGACAAATAACGCACTGAAAAATAGAAGAAGGCAAATTAATAACCCCTACAATAAATGTATCCATACAATAAAGTACCCCTACATTTTCAACACATCATCCTTAATATAATTGTATGTCAGGTATTTACAAAACAAAATTAAAATGGTGCCGGGTGGCTTTTTATCGTATCCCAACAAAAATCTCTTGTTGGCAGTGATCTGAAAAAAAGCATTTGTTTAATTTATCAAATGGAATTTTCTCTACTAGAAAAAAGGTGGTTTATAAAAGCCCCTTCATCCTATCATGCAAAATTCAATAGCGAGGGAATAAATAGGGCTTTTAGCGTTTTGGGAATAATTCCCAATTATGAGCTAAACTTTTAAAAAAAGCTACTTCACGATAATCAATTTTAACTCCAGGATTGCATTTTGAGGCTATCAAAATTTGGCGAGGTAGGCTACCAGGTTGATGTCTGAATTTGAAATAGAGAGTTTTTTGCGTAACCTGTAACGTGCATGGTCTATGGTTTGAATTCTTTGTCCTGTAATTTCCGAAATATCTTTGCTCGACATATTTAAACGTAATAATGCACAGAGTTTAAGTTCGTTTGCTGATAAGTCGGGAAATTGTTTAAGTAAATTATCGTAAAAACCAACATGAACTTCCTGAAACCTTAATGAGAATTCTTTGAGCATTTTATCATCGGAACTTTTACGAATTTCCCTGGCGATTCGGGCAATTGCATCTTTTGTTTCTTCTCTTTTGGCTCCTCTGCCAATTTCGGTCAATTTGTTTGAAATGTCAGAAAGCATTTCATTCTTTTTAATCAACGAAAGCAGGTTAATTGTAAGTTCTTTGTTCTTGAATTGCAACTCTTTTTCCATTGCTTCATTTTTAAGGGCAACATTTTTTGTTTTAATGCGATGCCTGGAGAAAAGCAAAATTACGATAATCAACCCCGATACCAGGCTAAGAATAATAATAAGCATAAATTCTTCTTTTTTTTGTCTGGCGATCTGCTTCACTTTATCATTTTTTTCGAGGTTGTATTGAAATTCAAGTTTATAAACCTCCTGTTGATTTTGCATTTCAACCAGAGTGTCCTTTGCCTGATTTTCGATCATGGCATAATGATATGCCCTGATGGTATCCTTTTTGCTGAGGTAAATTCTGTGAAGCAAACCTGCTACCGCCTTGATATTTACGATATTATCATTTTGTTCGCTGATTTTAAATGCTGTGTCGGCAGCAGGCAAACTTTGTGACAATGAATTATTCGATAAATAATATTCACCTAAAAGTATCTGACATTCAGCATACAAATTACTATTACTTATTTCTTTAAAAATAGTATTGGCTTGTTGGTAATACATTAATGCGCTGTCATTTTCCAGTAATTTTGAATAGCAGTTTCCAATATTCATCAGGTAAATTCCCTCTTGTCGTTTATCACCCAGCTTACTGTTTATTTTCAAAGCTTCATTATAATATACCAATGCCATTCTAAAATCATTATAGTATTCGGTGTAAACCGAAGCAATATTGTTGTATTGATAGGCTACTCCATGCAAGTCATTATTCTTCATAGCGATATCAAATGACTTTTGTAAGTATTCCAACCCTTTTTGATAATTATTTTGCTTGCAAAAATCAATACCAATATTTCCCAATACAATACCAATTTGTTTCAGATCATTAACTTCTTCGTAGTACTTTAAGTTTTCAAAATCATATTTTGCGCTTTTTTCATAATCTCCTAATTCATAATAAACGATTGCCATTAGCGCTTTTGCCTGTGCAATATCACCATTCATGTTTTTGTAGCTGGCTAATTCAATTGCTTTTTCAGCACTTTCAAAAGCACGCCCATAGTTATTTGTGCGGATAAAGCTCATCCCCATTTGTAACAGTGATTTTACGGCCTCCTTATTATAATTTTGAGAATTCGCGATTTGATAGGCTTCTTCTGCATATTTTGCCGCCTGCTCAGAATTGTTTCCAATAGATTCTGCAGAAAGAGCTAACAAAATATCAATCTTTTCGACTGACTCTTTTGAGTTAATTAATTCTTTTGAAAGGCTGTCGAAAGTTGATTTGTTCTGAGCAGTAAGCACAATGTGCGAAAAGATGAAAACCAAAAAAGCAAATGTGTATTTTAATTTATCCGCAAACATTCTTTGTCTGAAATTTATAGAGGCAAATGTATGTTTTTATCGGTCAACAGTGAAAATTAATCCATAAATTCGGATAAAAAAAGCCCTGCCAAATTAATGGCAAGGCTCAAACCCTAATGTTTATGAAAAAATTATCTTACGATCAGTTTGCTGATTTCGTTGATCGAATCAGATTTTATGCTGATAACATAAACCCCCGACCTGAGATTGCTGATGTCGAGTTTTGAATTAGAAGA
>CAJATL010000090.1 GCA_903944895.1 uncultured Bacteroidota bacterium | reverse complement strand
TCTTCTAATTCAAAACTCGACATCAGCAATCTCAGGTCGGGGGTTTATGTTATCAGCATAAAATCTGATTCGATCAACGAAATCAGCAAACTGATCGTAAGATAATTTTTTCATAAACATTAGGGTTTGAGCCTTGCCATTGATTTGGCAGGGCTTTTTTGTGTCCGGCATTAAATCAGTGAGACTATAATTTGTAAAGGAAACGCAAGACTCCCTCGTACGTTTTTTGTTCGTCGTGTAAAACCAATTGGAGTTCGTTTAAAATGGTTAATTTTGAGGCCATAAGTAGTGGGTTTTGATATGATCTGTAATTTGTTTGTTAATCACCTACAAATTAACAATTTATATTGAAATATCACAACTTATTTCAATTTGTTTGGATGACGGAAACATTGGTATTAAAATCATTTTTATCGCTTTAATAGTTTGTGAGATACAGAATTATCATATTGTTTTCAATTGTTAGTATGTTTTGCGCTCAAAAAGTGTCGGCACAGGATATTACAAAATCAATTAATATTGATTCGATGCTAAGGACAATTCCTGAGACCAGTCAGAAGGTGGATTTTATCACCGATTACCTTGAACCGCCTGAAAACCAGTATTTGGAAAATGCCGAAAATTTGGCAAACAGGGCTTTCGAAATTGCCAAGCAAACCAATTATGTTCCGGGTATGATTAATTCGATGGTTATTTTAGGAAACTGTTATTACCGAACCAGTGACTATAAAAAAGCCATGGATATGGCGCAAAAGGCGATGGAAATGTCAGAAGACATGAATTATGACAAAGGTCTAGCAAAATCGTTAAGTCTCATTGGTGCTATTTACAATGCATTGGGCGATTATGATAACAGTTCCAGTTATTTCTTTAAAAGTTTAAAATTGTTCGAAAAATTAAAAGATAAGATTGGTATCTCGCATGCAATGGGTGATGTTGGTAAGGGTTTTTATAATCAACAGGATCATAAAAAAGCGCTCGAATATTTCGATAAATCACTTTCGATTGCTGAAGAGATAAATTCCCTTCCGGAAATTAAAAGGCAATACAATAATATAGCTGTAGTTTATGGCGATCAACAAAAGTACGATACAGCCATCGTTTTCCTGAACAAAGCAATGGAGATAAATATTAAACTGGGGGATAAACTCGGGCAGGGATTAAATAATATGAATATTGGATACGACCAGATGAATCTGGGAAAGTACCAGGATGCGCTGATAAGTTTTCAGAAAGCGTTAGATCTCTTTATCGAACTGAATAATCGCCTCCATATTGCGGAGTGTACAATAAATTTTGGTTTCTGTTATTATAGCTCAAATGAGACCGACAAAAGTATTGCCTATTTTAAGAAAGCATTACTTGAAGGCCAGCAAAATAATTATTACAGGATTATTAATTCTGCAGCAGAAATACTTAGCAAGATTTACACCGAAAAAAGAGACACGATCAATGCTTACAGATTTGTGATTATGCAGAAATCAGCACAAGACAGCCTGTATGATTACAAAAAGCAAAAGCTTTTATCGAAGTTTGAACTTCAGTACATCTATGAGAAAAAGGAATTTCAAAGAAAGCTTGACCAACAGCGGAAGAATAATCTCATGATGGTGATTATATTTAGCCTGGTTTCGGGAATCATAATTTTGGGACTGCTTTTATCAAGGTTTCGGCTCAAATCAAAATTTGTAATCCTTGAAAAAGAGAAGGTTGAATCAGAATTAAATAGTAAAAACAGGGAACTTACAGTAAATCTAATTTCGTTAATCAAGAAAAATGAAATGCTCTCTGGCATTTCCAATAAACTTGTGCAGCTCCAGCGCAATGCAAAAAGCAGTGAAGCAAAAGAAATAGCCAGCTCAATCAGCCATGAACTGAGAAGTAATACTGATGATAAAATGTTAAATGAGTTTTCCACCCGTTTCCAGGAGGTTCATGCTGGCTTTTATGAGACCTTACTTCAGCAGTTTCCTGATTTGACCCAAAATGAGTTGAAACTCTGTGCCTTTCTGCGATTAAATATGTCATCAAAAGATATTTCTGAACTCACCGGACAATACCCACCTTCGATTGATCAGGCAAGATATCGGTTAAGAAAAAAACTTGGAATTTCAAATTCTGAGACAAATCTTGTGACTTTCCTGTCGCAAATCTGATCATTTTTCCAAAATTTTAATACCCTTACAGTGATTTTTAAGTCGAAAATGATCGCTGGTTCTGAATCTCTGTTATTTTGTGGGTGTTCTGATAAAATTGTATCGTGTTATTTATCAATCGAATGGGTACCCTTGTCGATGAGTTGTCGAGATACAAAATCCCTTGGGTAGCGAAGTTGTCGGGAGGGAAAATTTTGTTTCCGGAAATAGGTAGAAGATATTTGCCGTAAAATATTTCATGCAAATGCAAACAGATGACAGACCAGCCAAGCGAAATAAGCATCCAACCGAATCGGAAAATGAAGAATGTAAATCAAATATGGATGAGGTAGTAGAAGATTTGAGGTACATTAAGCGACTGGAATTGCAGCGCTCAATCCTAAGCAAACTCGTAGGAAAAATACAAAACAAGTCTCCGATTAATAAACCCGATAAACAAAAAAATAAATAATTAAATCAATAATAAAAGTAAATACAGTTTTATATTAAAAATTAATCATTATGAAAAGAAAATCAAACTTTTTGGTATTATTCAGTGTTCTGATGTTTTTTTGCATGAATATTGAAAAAGCCTCAGCTCAAACCTGGGAACCCACCAATGGTCCCTTCGGAGGTTCCATACAATGTTTCGCCGAAAACAGCAATTACCTGTTTGCCGGAGCCACTGGTGGCGTATTTAGCAAAGGAATCTTCCGTTCGGCTGACCATGGCGCTAACTGGATGACCATTAATAGTGGCTTAAATACTGCAGGTATGGGGAAGGAGATCACTGCACTTGGAGTGAGCGGCTCACTTGTTGTTGCCTCAACCGGTCAAGGTATATACTATTCGGCCAACAATGGCGATACTTGGTCAATAAGTAGTTATCCAGGGGCATATACCCCCAATGTTTTTTATAATGTTGGAACGAACTTACTTGCAGGGGGTTCGTCCGGTTTGTACGTTTCAACTGACAACGGATTAACATGGACATCGCAAAACGCAGGTTTCCAGGGAATCACACCACCTGCTGTTCCCGAAATCAGGTCGTTTGTAATGAATGGGACAACATTGTACGCCGGCACATATCATAAAGGCATTTTTCGTTCCACTGATAATGGTCTTACCTGGACAACTGTAAATAATGGGTTAGGTACTGTTGCCCAGCTCAATAACAGAGCCTTCAGCTCACTTGGGGTAAGAGGTACGGATGTTTTTGCAGGGACATCAGGATCGGGAGTTTTTCGTCTTATTAACAATGGTGATACCTGGACACGGGAAATTAGCAGTTTGCCCTCAAGTGGGAATGTGTTTGTTCATTCTTTATTGGTTAAGGATTCTTATGTTTTTATTACCACCACTACCGGCCTTTACCGCTCTAACAACAGCGGTACAATAAGCTGGTCGCTTCAAACTCTTAGTCCTACTGACCTATCCGTAGTTAAACTCTTTCAGAGTGAAGCTGACATTTTTAGTTCTACCAATAAAGGACCATATATTTCGGTTGATAATTTAATCAATTGGACACCGGCATCTAATGGGATGCTGGGGTTGTTGGTCGATGGAATTACAACTGCAGGAGGAACTGATATGTTCGCATTAATGAATTCCGGAAATTTTTATCGCTCTTCAGATTTTGGCCAAACCTGGAATATTGGAAATATGGCAGGTTCACCTTTCTTCTTTAACAATTATCTATTTCTATATTATGGTTACTGGATTTACCGTTCGGCCGATAACGGATTAACATGGCAACCTATTTATGAAATGGGAACATTAGCTAGATTTAGCTCAATGGGAACAACTCTTTTTGCAAGAATTACCTGTTGTGAAGTGCTTTATTATTCGAATGATAATGGCGATACCTGGACTCCAAGTATGGGGGCTTTATCCCAGATTTTATCCATGGCAGATGACGGAACAAATTTATTTGCCGGTACCCAACAACAAGGAGTAATAAAGTCAATAGATAATGGAGTAAACTGGACTGAAACCAGCCTGCCAACAGACGTTCCTGTTCGTGCTGTTGCAACAAACGGAACCTATGTTTTTGCCGGAACCAGCAACTATTATGAGGATCCCAGCATCAATCCGGTAGGCATATATCGTTCAAGTGATGATGGAATAAACTGGACACTTGTAA
The DNA here is from genome assembly GCA_903944895.1 of uncultured Bacteroidota bacterium. GTDB lineage: Bacteria > Bacteroidota > Bacteroidia > Bacteroidales > 4484-276 > CAJATL01. The sequence goes on along the minus strand of CAJATL010000090.1, from coordinate 1,811 downwards.
ATAGTGGTTTAGGAAGCATGGATATAGGTTCATTAGCCTTTAATGGACCAGACTTGTATGCAGGAACTAAATCTGGCGTATATAAATCAACAAATAATGCTGATTCCTGGACATTGGTAAATGAAGGTTTTGCCACCCCTCCCAACGCAACTTCATTGTACGTATTAGGTAACTATTTATTTTCAAATAACTGGGTGCCGTCGGCGGGAGGGCCTGTGTACAGACGCATATTGTCAGGCACAGCCCCTGAACAGCCAGACGCAATCATTGGACCGGCAGCTCCCTGCATCGGTTCTGTTGAAACTTACAGTGTAACTAAGGTACCTGGTGTGACTTATGCATGGCAATTCCCACAAGGTTGGACTATCGTTGAAGGTGGTACCACTAACGCAGTAACCGTTATAACCGGAAGTATTTCTGGTTTCATCATTGTTACACCTTCGAATGGTTTTGGTAGCGGCCCTGTGCAGGTTTTGCCTATTACACCTTCACAACCTTTACCGGTAAACGTTTCAATTGTTGCCTCCAACAACCCAACATGCCCCGGAACAACAGTTACCTTCACTGCCACACCGGTAAACGGAGGTTCACCATCTTACCAGTGGTTTGTAAATTCAATTGCTGTTGGTGAAAACAGCGCCCAGTTTGCCTACATCCCGGTAAATGGGGATGAAATCTTTGTTGAAATGACTTCCAGTTTAGGCTGTGTTTCCAATAATCCGGCAATCTCCAATGTCATCGAAATTTCAGTAATCGCATGTGAACCATGGAACTTCACCATCACCGGACAGGTTCATACAATCAATATTCCAATCTCAGCTAATCCAAATATCAATGGCGAACCTTTGGCCGCCGGCGACTGGATTGGGGTGTTCTTTGTTGATGATTTAGGTCAGGATGCCTGCGCAGGAGCCGTTGAGTGGAATTTGGCCGGCGTTGTTATCAATGCCTACGGTAATGACCCAACAACACTCGAAAAAGATGGCTTTGCCTCTGGTGAAACTTTCAGATGGATATTATTTAAATCAGACACTTCAACAGAATACCCTGCCGGTGCTACTTATGATGCATCAATGCCAAACCAGGGCAATTTTGCCGATTTTGGACTTTCAAAATTGACAAGCCTGCAGGTGATGTATTGCCAGGATTATTCGTTCACATCCGGGTGGAACAGTGTTTCAAGCTTCATCGTGCCTTTCGAGCCAGCCGTTGAAGCCCTTTTTGCACCGATGGTTAACAATCTTACCATCCTGCGCAATCTTACACAATTGTACTGGCCAACTGAAGGTATTAATACCATCGGAAATTTTGATAACCAAAGCGGTTATGCGATTAAAACAACCGGAAATGTAAGTTTTGAAATTTGCGGATCAGCTTTTGCTTCGTCAGAGGTTGCTTTGGAAGCAGGCTGGCATTACCTTCCTGTTCTGAGTGAATGCCCGGTAAACACAATGGATTTGTTTGGTGCTCATCTTGCCGATATCGTGATAGTAACTGATCTCATCGGCACACAGGTATTCTGGCCGGCAATGGAAGTTTACTCTTTGGAATATCTCCAGCCTGGTAAAGCTTATAAGATTAAAGTACTTAATCCATTTACACTCATTTTCCCGGCTTGTAATGGAAAGACTGTTTACCCGGCTTTCGATCAGATGAATAACATGAACACCCCATGGGGAAATCTTGAAATTACACCAAATGCTCAAACCGTGGCTATTACAACCAATGCACAGGCTGAAATGTTAAAGGGTGACATGGTCGGGGCCTTCGATCAGAATAACAAGCTTTGTGGTTTTATTGAAGTTCCTGCC
>CAJATL010000089.1 GCA_903944895.1 uncultured Bacteroidota bacterium | reverse complement strand
CTCATCTTTGCTGCAACTGGTTCCCGCTAATATCAACCCTGATAAAAGCATAATAAAAAATGTTCTGATTTGAATTTTTTTCATAAAAATGTAATTTTAATTATTAATACAAACCTATATTTTTTTTTGATTGGTAAGTAATTTTTTCCACTTTTTATTAAACAAATGCCATTAATTATTTTGGCAAGGCTACAAATTTATAGAATTATTTGCCTTTAATATCCTGCTAATGATCAAATTATCCTTCCTAATACAAAATAAATTAATTTCAATTCTTTTTTATCCTTCAATTTCTATAATTTTGAATTTCATTTTACATGGTAAGACATTTATCGATTTTAACTGAAAGGGGCATATTTATGAAGCGAAAATTACTTTATCGGATCTTTTTGGGGCTGCTCGTCATTGTTGTGGCTCAACCATTCAATTCTTGCAAAAAAGTTGATCTCGAGCGGACAGCTTTCGTTAAAACAGTCGGGTATTCGGATGTTAAAATCAGCTCTGCCAGGGTTAATGGACAGGTTATCGACCTTGGCGAAAACGAAGTAATCGAATATGGCTTTGCCTATTCGACAAGTGGAGAACCTACCGTTAATAACCAGGTTGCGATTATTCCAGGCGGGGCAACGCTGGGTGACTTCAGTGCAACAATTGCCGGTCTTAACCCAAACACACAGTACTTTGTGCGGGGTTATTTAAAATTTACAGATGAAGTTATTTATGCAGCTTCATCATTATCTTTTACAACACTCGATGCTGCACCTACCAATGCATGGCTTCATTACGACAACGGGGAAAATTTTGATGGAATTGGCATGAATGCAGGTGGTGATTTTGATGTAGCCATACGTTTTGCTCCTTCAGATATTGCTGAATACCACGGTTGGACATTAACCAAAATAAAGTTTTTCCCAAAAGTAGGCTCGCCAATCGTTTATACCCTCGAAATTCTTACCGGGGCAACAGTTCCTACCCTTGATTATTCGCAGGAATTAAGTTCTGTTTCGGTTGACCAATGGAATGAAATAACACTTAATACGCCTTTTATCATTGATGCATCCACTGATTTATGGGTGGGTTACTGGGTTCAGAATCAACCTGCATTGACCTATCCTGTGGGTTGCGATCAAGGTCCCGCTGTAGCGGGAAAAGGCGACATGATTTCGGTGGATGGCCTGGCTTCATGGAGTTCGCTTTCAACATTGGTGCCCACACTGAATTATAATTTCAATATCCAGATTTATGTTATCGACCAAACCGGCATCGAAAAGCAAATGGTGATTGGCGAAAAACCAGCTCCATTCAGGATTCCATTTACTTCCGATGGCCTAAACACTAATTCATTTGGTTCATTTAATCAATCACTTAAAAAGTAAAAACCATGAAAAAGATATATTTCATCACCGCAATTTCAGCCATTTTTATTTTACTCATTTTTGTTGGAAATGGCCTTTATGCCCAATCGAAAGCAACAGTTGAAAATGTTGATTTTTTTGTAGAAGGCGAAACCCTCGTAATCAATTACGACCTCGAAAAAGCCAAAACCGGCGAATTATTCAATATTACGGTTAACATTATGACAAAAGCCGGAAAAAAAATCAGTGCATTTTCTTTTACCGGTGATGTTGGAAAAGGCATTTACGGAGGCAAAGGAAAAAAAATAGTCTGGGATCTTACCAAGGATAATGTTTACCTCGATGATGAGATTACCGTTGAAGTCCTTGCCCAGTCCGAAATGCAGGCAAAGCCGGTGAGCGTTGGCGGCGCCATGCTGCGTTCGCTTGTATTTCCGGGATGGGGAAACAGTTATGTTAAAGATGGCGGAGCTTACTGGCTGATGGGAGTATTCGGTTATGCTGCTGCCGGAGGAGCCGTGTTTTTTAACAATAAGTCGTACAATGCTTTTGAAGATTACAAAGTTTCAGAAGATCCGGTTGAAAGGGGCCAGCTCTATACCGATGCCGAAGATTACCAGCAAAAACAAAAAGCACTCATGTTTGGCGCAGCGGCCATTTGGGCTGTTGATTTGATCTGGACTGGAATTCAGGCCGGAAGTGCAAATAAAAAGGCCCGTAGTCAAAAGGTTTCGATGGGCTATTATTACAATCCGGTTGTCCGGCAGCCCATGTTTTCGGTTTCATATAAATTTTAACTTTGATGCAAAATCAAAAAATATCGATGTAACATGAAAAAAATAATACTTGTCTTGCTTTTGCCCCTGTTTTTCTCTGGCTATTTAACAGCTCAGAATGTTACTTCAGGCAAAAGTGAAAGTAAAAAAATTACCGTCAAAAAGCCTGCTGCCGGAAGCTACAAACAGTTGCCCGACCTGATTATTAATGAGGAAAAGTTTGTTGACGAAAACAAGAACAATTTCATCAATGCCAACGAGGAGTGCTCGATTTCGTTCAAAGTTCAGAATATCGGAAAAGGGATGGCTCAGGATGTAAGTGTAAAAGCTTCGGTAAAAAGTGGCAGTGTAAGCGGGGTTACCTTTAATGAAACGATTTCGTTGGGAAACATTCCCGGCGACTCATCCAGAAGTGTCACCATTCCGATACACGGGAAGCTCAATACCGAAGACGGCATGGCTGAATTTTTAATCCAGGTAATGGAAGCCCGCGGATTTGATGCGTTTCCGCTCGAATTCAAAATCGAAACCCGCAAATTTGCCGAACCAAAAATTGTGATTGCTGACGCGGTTTTCAGCACCGAAGATGGCGGCCTCATCAAACTGAATTATCCGATAAACCTGAAGGTTTTGGTGCAAAACGTCGGGGCAGGCGAAGCCAAAGGTGTGCGTGTAAATTTTGACCTTCCCGGTGCCAATTGTGTTTTCCTGGGCGATCAAAACCAGTACGACCTCAACTTTATGAAACGCGGCGAATCCCGTGAACTCGACTTTTTATTCACCGCAACCCGCCGATATACAGGCACAACAATCCCGGTTTCGGTTCAAATCAATGAAACCTACGGCCGTTATGGTCTTGACACCACGTTACAGGTAAGTCTTGCCGAAAATCTTACCGCCAAAAACGAAGTAGTTATTTCGGGTGTTACAGCAGCAGTTGCCGAGGATATCACCATTGCGTCGCTCACTTCTGACGTCGATAAAAATATTCCGCTCATTATTACAACCCACCCTTCAAGATATGCTTTGGTGATTGGCAACGAAGATTATTCAAAATTCCAGAGAGGCCTCAATAATGAGGCTAACGTTAAGTTTGCCAGGAACGACGCCACCATTTTTAAAGATTACGCCCAGCGTGTTTTAGGAGTGGAAGAAAAGAACTTGTTTTTCATCACTGATGCCACTGCCGGCGAAATGGAGCAGAAAATTGATCTGATTTCCAAATTGGCTACAAAAACCGGAGCAGAAGCCGAAATCGTTTTTTATTTTGCAGGTCATGGTCTGCCTGATGAAGTCTCAAAAGAACCTTATCTTATTCCGGTGGACGTTTCGGGAACCAACCTGACTTCGGCCATTAAACTTGTCGATGTTTATAAAAAATTCAGCGAAACCGGTGCTCAGAAAGTTACCTTTTTCCTGGATGCTTGTTTCAGTGGTGGTGGGCGCGATGCAGGTCTTTTAGCGGCCCGCTCGGTTAAAGTGAAACCAAAAGATGAATTGGTTACCGGAAATGTTGTGGTTTTTTCGGCAAGCAGCGGCGAGCAATCATCTTTGCCTTACACCGACAAGCAACATGGCATGTTTACCTATTTTTTGCTCAAGAAATTGCAGGAGAGCAAAGGAAACATCACCTACGGGAAATTAGCCGATTTTGTTAAAAATAGTGTTTCCATCGAATCGCTCAGGATAAACAGCAAAGAGCAGGACCCCACCGTTAAAGTAAGCATGGATGTGCAGGATAAATGGGAAAGCTGGACGGTTAATTGATTTAGGATTTAGGATTTTTGAAAGTCGCTTAGCGCTTAGCGCAGAGAGCTCTGCCCACTGTGATTTGAGATTTGAATTTTGAGATTTGAGATTTGAAACATTCAAGCTGAAAAAAATATAAATAAACCACACATGAAATATCTGTTGAGTCTTAGTTTTTGCCTGGTTTTTCCTTTGCTTTTTGTGTCTTTTACCGCTGGGGCGCAGGATAAGAAAACCGTTCGCGCAACCGGCGTTTACATGTCGCGCGACCTTACGCCCGAGCAAACCAAGGCCAAAGCCATCGAAGAGGCCAAACGAAATGCCTTGTTAAAAGCCGGGATTTCCGAAACGGTTTCGGTTACCGATTTTAATTACCAGTTTGAGGATAATGAAAAATTCCGTGAAATCTTTCAGTCCATCTCGTCCATCGAAACCGGCGGTGAGATTATCGTTGATACCATTCTGAGTGAGAAAAAATCGTTCAACGAATTTGGAAATATGCAGGTTGAAGTTGAAATTCAGGCCACAGTTTTCCAGCATAGCCAGCAGGCAGATCCCACTTTTCTTATCAAGGTTGAAGGCATTGATGAGGTTTATAAAAACGAAGACTATCTTCAGTTTTCTTTTACGCCGACCCAAAACGGCTATCTGAGAATTTTTAATATTACCGACGAAGAAACCTACCTTTTATATCCGTACAAAGATCCATCCGATAAACGGCTCAACGACAATACTGAAAGGCTTTTTACAAAGGACCAGACCGTAAAAATGCCTGTACATCCTGCTTTTGGCGATGGTTATTATCTCGAAATTGACAAACCCGGCAAAGAGCAGGAATTTAATATCCTCATGTTCATCTTCACCAAAAAAAATATCCCGTATTTGCAGGAGGTTAATTTTACCAATATGATGCGGTGGATTTACTCCATCCCGCCTGATGAACGGGTTACACAACAGGCTGGTTTTATTATCAAGAAAGGTAAGTAATGGGTTTTTTGTTTTGAGATTTCCTGAATTTTTTACTTCTGTTTGCCCGTGGAGCAATTTCGGAGATGATCACAAATATGCGACCTGATAAACTCAAGCTGACCGACTGAAAACAATCACCACTAATATTTTAGCATCACCTTTTAAACAATCGACAAATATGAATCCAATTATCAGAAATATTCTGGCAGTAATAGCCGGAGGAGTTGTTGGAAGTGTTGTAAATATGGGCATCATCATGATAAGTGGCTCTGTTATTCCGCCGCCGGAGGGAGCGGATGTTACAACCATGGAAGGATTGCAGGCTTCGCTGCATTTATTCGAACCCAGACATTTTCTGATGCCATTTTTGGCGCACGCACTTGGAACCTTTGCAGGCGCTTTTCTGGCAGCGCTCATTGCCGCAAACCATAAAATGCTGTTTGCCCTCGTAATCGGCCTCTTTTTCTTAGCCGGAGGAATTGGCAATGTTTTTATGCTTTCTTCACCGGTCTGGTTTACTGTGGTGGATTTGGTTGGAGCTTATTTCCCGATGGCCTGGATTGCCGGAAAACTGGTGGCAAAGAAGTAATAAATCAGGATTTTTTATTTTTTGAATTGAATCCTCAAAGCAGAAAATTTATTCTTCTTAAAATAAAATCTTGTTCAGCAAATCCTGCTTAAAGCAAGACAGTTGGGTTATCTCATGAAGAATGGTTTAATTTGCTGTCGAATTAACCGAAAACATGGCACAAGCAAAAATCCTTGAGGTAAGCTCACTCAGCAAAACCTTCAAAAACGTACAGGCTGTCGAAAGCATCTCATTTTCCCTGGAACAGGGCGATATTTTCGCTTTTTTAGGTCCCAACGGCGCCGGGAAAACCACCACTTTGCGAATACTTCTCGACATTATTAAAGCCGACAGCGGCACCATAAAATGGAATTTGGCCGGCAACAAAAGTTCATTTCCGCCATCATCACAAATTGGCTATCTGCCCGAAGAAAGAGGCCTTTATACCGACCAGCCCATCGTTCGTTCACTTGTTTACCTGGCGTCCATCCGGGGAATGGAACCCTCCAAAGCCAGGATTTCAGCGATGGAATGGCTCGAACGACTTGATCTCGCCGACAGAGCCAAAGAAAAACTTCAGGCACTCTCCAAAGGAAATCAGCAGAAAATACAATTTGTGGCCTCCATACTTCACAAACCTGCATTTGCTATCCTCGACGAGCCTTTCTCCGGCCTTGATCCGCTGAACCAGGAAAAATTCATCGGCTACATCAAAGAGCTAAACGAGCAGGGCACAACCATACTTTTAAGCTCGCACCAGATGTCGCTGGTCGAAAAAATCGCCCACAGGGTTTTTCTTATCAACCAGGGCAAAGAGCTTTTCAACGGCTCTTTGATGGACATCTATCAAAATTATGGGCAACAACACATCCTTGATATCAGTTTTGCCTGCGAAGTTCCGCTTGAAAAATTCCGGTTGCTGCCAAACCTTGAAAACATGAGCCCGGTAGGCGCGCAGCAGGTAAAAGTTACCTTCAGGCCTGGCACTGAACTCACGGAAATCCTGGGTAACCTTGCCGGGATGGACGGAATCTCCAACATCAAAAGTCATAATTCCAGTTTACACGACATTTTTCTAAATATTGTTAAAGCGCATCAACAATGAATTATTACAGACAGGTTTTAACGGTAACGTTATGGGAATACCGCCGGTTTTTCAAGATAAAAAACGAAATCATAGGTATCGCGATTATGCTCCTGGTTTTTGGCGTGAGTTACTTGGGCGGGAAATATGCCACTTCCAGATCTTCCGAAAAGCCGCATCTTATGGTTTTGAAAGATCTGAAACCGCAATTGATCGAAATCTTATCCAACGATTTTATTGTTGAGTTGATTTCAGGCGAAGAAAAGGAAAAACTGCTCCTTCAAATTGCTACGCAGAAGGAAGGAATGCTGCTTTTGCAGGATGGTGAAGGTTTTGTGATCCATTCGTGGAAAAAGCCCAAGCGGCTTAACGCGTTGCAGGAAAATCTGAAAATATACTGCCAGCAGGAAGCTATGGCGAAAATTAACCTTTCGACCAGTGACCTCGAATATGTGATGAGGCCGGCAGATCTTAGAGAAGTCTATCTTTACGATGCCGGTACAAACGACAGAAGTGTGCTTGCCTTCTTTTTTGCCGGGCTGATGATCATGGCCGTATTTTTAAGTTTTGCTTACCAGTTCACGGCCATTACCGGTGAAAAACAACTCAAAATTACCGAACAGATTATTTCGGCCATCAAACCGCAGGCATGGATGGATGGAAAAATCCTTGGCATTACGCTGACAGGACTTTCATCGATGCTCACTTATTCCATCATCGGAACCCTTGGTGGCATGTTGTTTTTTCAATTTACAGGAGGATCGGTTTCGAGCATTCTTCAATACCTTCATCTGCCGTCGATTTTGCTGTTTTTCATGTTTACCCTCATGGGCGTAATGATGTGGAATGCTTTTCTGGCGGCCATTGCTTCAATGATCACCGACCCGAATAATTCCGGCAAAAGTGGGGTTATGTTGTTGCCACTGATTTTTGTGTTTTCGTCGTTTCTGGTGATGCGCGATCCGGATAACGGTGTTTCGGTGTTTTTGTCATGGTTTCCGCTTACTTCAGCAACGGCAATGCCCATGAGGTGGGTTGCAACAGAACTGGCATGGTGGGAGTTTGCAGGATCATTTGTGGTGCTTGCAGCTACATTTTACCTTTTGCGGAAACTGGCAGCAAAAATTTTCCATGTTTCTGTCCTCATCAGCGGCAAAGAACCTACGTGGCGTGAGGTTTTCAAATTAGCCAGGGAAAGCTGATCACAAAATCCGGAACATGACATTTCCTGTTTTTTGGTTAGAGAAAAACCGGAGCAATACAGATAATTATGCTAAGATTTTTGGAACAAACCTCAGACTTTCTGACCTCTCGCAGCGTACATTGTCGCATTTGTATTCATTTTATTTGCTTGATCTTTTGAACCATTTGATTTACTTTCTTTTGTCTTGACACAAAAGAAAGTAACAAAGAAAAAGTCAAGACTTCATGAAAATTTCCTGTTTTCTACGGTTTGGCTCATCCACGCGATACAAGCCGCGCCATCACACAGGCCAGCCTTTACTACTGTATCGCTTTCTAAGTCCCACGCAATGAGCCTTCCCTCGAAAACAACGGAAATTTTCATAAGGTCATCCTGAAACATTGATATTCATTAGTTTAATAAATCAAATACAACAATATTTCGATTTAAGTGACAATCAAATTTGCGATACCTTTTTTACTAAACATCTTTAAATGAATTTATTCCAAAAGTGGAATCAGGAAGCCTGAACCTGCTGAAAAAGCATCATTTAAAACGACAAATTAATCCCTTCCTAACCAGGGTAATATCAATAAAACATTCATTATTAACAAAATATAACCTCCACCCTGGGGTTTTTAGGGTATCTTTGCCCAATATTTATTTACCAGGGCCCCTTCTTTACCACAAATAAAATCGGCTGGCCTTTTAAAAATTACACATGTTATTCGAAAATTTAAATTTAATTGAGCCTATTTTACAGGCACTCAACACCGAAGGTTACACAAACCCAACACCCATCCAGGAAAGAGCTATTCCAGTTATTCTGCAGCGTCGCGATTTAATAGGTTGCGCACAAACAGGCACCGGAAAAACAGCGGCTTTTGCCATTCCGATTCTCCAGCTTTTACACAACGACTTAAATTCAGTAACTCCCCAGGATGCGCGAACATCGCAAAGGCGCAAAATAAAAGCACTCATCGTTACCCCGACCCGCGAACTGGCTATACAGATTGGAGAAAGTTTTGCGGCTTACGGCGTTAATACCGGAATCCAGCACACCGTTATTTTTGGCGGCGTTGCACAAGGCCCACAAACTTCTGCTTTGCGCAGAGGTGTAGAAGTTCTCATTGCCACCCCTGGCCGTTTGCTCGACCT
>CAJATL010000088.1 GCA_903944895.1 uncultured Bacteroidota bacterium | reverse complement strand
TTAACAAGCTTTTCAAAATCGAAACCAGCTTTTCGACCCGTGGCACCGAGAACGAAAAAGGCACCGGCCTTGGATTGTTGCTCTGCAAAGAATTTGTCGAAAAACACGGCGGCAAAATCTGGGCCGAAAGTGAGGTGGGAAAGGGAAGTGTGTTTAGTTTTAGTTTGCCTGCGAGCCAGAAATAAAAAAAATTTACCACATTAGGCATCCCGATAGCTATCGGGAGAACGCATAGAAAAAAAATGAATTTCTTCTAAAAACTATGTGGTCTATGTGTCTATGTGGTGAAGAAAAATTAACCACTATGACACGCAGCACACTAAGAAACACCAGGTAAAACGCTGTGGTTGTCATTCCACCTTGTTAAACCTGATCCCTGTAATTTCCTCATGGTATTCAACTACCGAAATGTTTGAAGATGGAATTAAAATTACTTTTGCCGAAAATATAATTTCATTATGATTTATAGCGTATGAAAAATCAAAACAAGCCTCCCCCCAACCTGGCTGCACTTCGTCAAAAGGCAGAAGCTTTGTTGAAAAATGAACAAGCAGATTCGCAGTTTTCATTTGCCAATACGCTTAAACTTATTCACGAACTGGAGGTTTATCAAATCGAACTTGAGTTGCAGAACAAGGAGCTCCTGTTTGCAAATGAACAAGCCGAAATTGCAAAAATGAAGGCAGAAGAGTCTGCTGAAAAGTACGCTGAACTATACGATTTTGCACCATCGGGATATTTTACCCTCTCCAATAATGGCGAAATTGTTGCTATTAACCTCTGTGGCTCACAAATGCTGGGCAAAGAGCGTGCTGTTCTAATAAAAAGTCACCTTAACTTTTTTGTCTCCGAAAAAACACAAACAGATTTTACTCACTTTTTAGAAAAAGTATTTGCGGGCAAAACTACCGAAGCCTGCGATGTTATCCTGAACACGAAGGGACAATTGCCGAAATTTGTTCATCTTACCGGCATTGCTTACAAAAATGGCGAACATTGCCTTGTAAACGCGGTTGACATCACCGCCCACAAACTGTCCGTGGACAGGCTGCGCGAGAGCGAGCAAAAACTTGTTAGTATTCTGGACGATGTTTCTGATGTGGTTTGGTCGTTATCATTGCCCGACATGAAGGTAAACTTTATCAGTCCTTCGGTGGAAAAAGTTTTCGGACGGCCGGTAAAAGAGTTTGCCGAAAACACTGCTTTATGGTCAGAAATTGTTCATCCCGACGATAAGCATATTTCTGATAAAGCTTTTGAGCAATTGGCCAAAGAAGGGTCTGCCGTAAGGGAGTGCCGCATTATCAGACCGGATGGAAGCATCGTTTGGATTAATGATAAAAGCAAAATCATCTGCGACAAAACGGGCACTCCAATTAGATTTGACGGAGTTTCGCGCGACATCACCACACTTAAGCAGAAAGAAACTTTTAAAGAATTAAGCCGCGAAATCCTGCTATTATTTAATGAACCTGGAAGTTTGAAAGAAATAATTCAACGTGTTCTGAATACAATGAAGACAAGTATAGGATTTGATGCCGTTGGAATTCGAATGAAGGCTGGCGATGATTTCCCGTATCTTGTCCAGGAAGGATTTACAAAAGAATTTATTCTTACCGAAAACTCCCTTATAGGGCGAAATGCTATCGGAGGAATATGTTTTGATAAAGACGGAAAGCCCAGCCTTGAATGTACCTGCGGAATGGTGATTTCTGGTAATTCACAAACCAAAAACCCCCTCTTTACGGCAGGTGGCAGCTTCTGGACCAACGATTCGTTGTCTCTTCTGGACCTCCCCGCCGGAGAAGATCCGCGGCTTAATCCCCGCAACCATTGTATTCATTGTGGCTATGCTTCAGTTGCGCTGGTGCCGATAATAAACAATGAACAAAATATTGGTCTCATCCAATTCAACGACCGGCATAAAGGTCGTTTTACCAACGAAATGATCGAACACCTCGAAGAAATTGCTATTAACATCGGACTGGCACTCATGCGCAAGAAGGCCGAGATTGCGCTGATGGAAAGTGAAGAAAACTTCAGGCTGATTTTTGAAAATAACTCGGCAGCCATCGCCATCATCGAACCGGATACAACCATCTCAAAAGTAAATGATGCTTATTGCCAGATTGGTGGTTTTACAAAAGAGGAAATTATCGGAAAAAGCTGGTTGGAGCAAATTCCTCCAGAAGACCTCGAAAGATTAAAAGAATATAACCGCCGAAGATTGATTGACCCAAAAGATGCCCCCAATAAATATGAGTTTTCGTATTATAAAAAAAATGCTGAAACAGGCCATGCTATTGTGTCGGTTGCCATGTTAAAAAACCGGAAAATAATAGCCTCCTTTTTTGATATTACCGAACGCATGAAAGCTGAAAAGGATTTGTACAACAGCAACGAATTGCTTTCTTCCTTTATGAATCATTCGCCAATTTTTGCATTTATTAAAGAGGTAACTCCCATCGAAAGCCGGGTACTGAAGGCCAGCGAAAATTACATCGATATGATTGGAATTCCTGGTTCCGAAATGGTTGGTAAAACCATGTTTGAGCTTTTTCCGGCTGAACTGGCTGCAAAAATTACTGCCGACGACTGGCGCGTGGTTTCCGAGGGTAAACTGCTTAATCTGGAAGAAGAATTGAATGGCCGTATTTATTCCTCCATCAAATTCCCGATTTTGCAAGGTGACAAATATTTGCTGGCAGGTTATTCGATGGATGTCACGGTGGAAAGGCAGTCCGAGAAGGCTCTACGCGAAAGTGAAGAAAAACAGCGTCTATCTTCCATCTATTCACGCAGCCTTATCGAAGCTAGCATCGACCCTTTGGTGACTATTAATGCCGATGGAAAAATTACCGATGTTAATTCTGCTACCGAAAATGCTACCGGTATTTCGCGAAAGGATATGATTGGTACCGACTTTTCCGATTATTTTACCGAACCCGATAAAGCTAAAATTGTTTATCAAGAAGTATTTGAGCAGGGCAAAGTGGTTGATTATCCTATAACTATTCGCCATTCGTCGAACAAATTAATTGATGTGCTATACAATGCAAGTGTTTATCATAACGACCAGGGAAATATTCTTGGTGTATTTGCCAGCGCACGCGACATAACCGTTGTTAAAAAGATTCAGGAAGAAATAAAACTTAAAAACGAAGAACTCGAAAAACTCAATACCGAAAAAGATAAATTCTACTCCATCATTTCACACGACCTGCGCAGTCCATTCCAGGCTTTATTAGGCTTTTCATCGATGAATCCCGATGAATTGCTGTCACTTCCGTTAGAGAAAATTCAAAAAATTGCCCTGGCAATGAGAACCTCGGCCGACAAGCTTTACAACCTGCTCGACAACCTGTTGGAATGGTCGCAATTACAGCGTGGAACCATTAGTTTTAAGCCTTACCGAATCCGGTTAGGTGAAGTGATTAAAGAAATTGTTACGATTATTCGCGATGCTGCCGACAAGAAAATGATTGTGATTAATTGGGATATCCCTGCCGATTTGACTGTGATGGCCGATGAGCAAATGTTTGAAAGTTTGATGCGGAACCTGGTTTTTAATGCTGTAAAATTTACGCACAAAGGTGGAAGCATAACCATTTCAGCAAAGCAGGTGGAGGGCAATCAGGTCCGGATTTCCGTACAAGATAACGGCATCGGGATGAATCAACAGATGATTGATGATATTTTTACCCTTGATGTAAAAACCACCCGCCCAGGCACCGAAGGCGAACCCAGCACCGGGCTGGGGCTTATTCTCTGTAAAGAGTTTATCGAAAAACACGGAGGGAAAATATGGGTCGAAAGCGAAGAAGGAAAGGGAAGCACGTTCAGTTTTAGTTTGCCTG
>CAJATL010000087.1 GCA_903944895.1 uncultured Bacteroidota bacterium | reverse complement strand
TGATCGAAAGCATTCTTTTTATAATAGGTAAAGTCGAGGCCTAAACGGTTATTGAACATTCTGAAGTCAAAACCAACTTCTGTTGATCTGATGCTTTCAGGTTTCAGATCCGGATTAGTTTTGTAGTTATCGGTGCCTGCGTTGAGAACACCGTCGTTATAGCGGATGTTGTAATAATCTTCGAGCATGTATGGATCGGTATCATTACCAACCTCTGCCCACGAAGCCCGTACTTTGGCAAAACTGATTTTTCCGGTTTTGATTCCTTTGTTTTCGAGCAGTTGAGTAATTACCACACTTCCACCTACTGAAGGGTAAAAATAGGAGCGGTTGGCTGATGGCAATGTTGATGAAACATCATTACGGCCGGTGATGTCTAAATAAGCCCAGTCGTCATACGAAAGTGATGCTGTACCATAAAACGAGCGGATTTCTTTTTCTCTTTTGGTGTATCCAACTTCACGGTAAGCACCGTTATTAACGGCATAAAAATCAGGAATAACAAGCCCCTGAGCCTGTGCCAACTGGTTTGATGATTTCAGGTTCATGATATTTCCGCCAAAGGTCAGAATCCCTTTTACTTTATTGGCTAACTTTCCCTGAGCAGTAAGCAGGAAGTCGGCATTCTGTTCGTGGATGATGTCCTGGATAACCCGGAAGTCGCCGGTGTATCCCTGGGTAAACCAATACGGTGTTCCTGTTGCCAGTTGATCCTGGTAGTTAATCCCTGAATGATCGAGCCCGTAACGTGCCCTGAGGTTTAACCAGGAGGTGAAATCGTATTGAAGTGCGATAAAACCAATTACACGGTCCTTGTTATCGATGTTTGTGTTACGATAAGCTGACCAGTATGGATTACGCGACATTCCGCCATATTCGGCAATGTACGAAGCAGGTGACCCATACTTGGTAAACGCATAATTAAAAGTTTCGTAATTCCTGTAATCGCTCATCGCTACACTGCGGGGCATCAGGAGGTAGTTAAGAAAAATGTTATCAGGGTCGCTGGCAAGTTTAATCCTGTTTTCGGTAGCCTGTTTGATATAATTCAATTTTACATCAGCCGAAAATTTACCCCATTTACCTGTAGTTCTGACATCAACCGAAGTTCTTGTAAATTTGCTGTTGGGCACAACTCCACGGTTATCTAAACGTGTTAGCCCTACTCTCAATGTGGAGTTTTCGTTGCCGGTTGCCAGTTCAAGGCTGTTGGTTGTGGTAAATCCGGTTTGTAAAAAATCTTTGTAAAGGTCGTTACCGGATGATGAATAAGGTTTTTTGCCCATCAGTGCTTCTACCTCAGAGCCGTCCATTTTTCCGCCCCAGCTACCAGCCTGAGTTGCATCAAACACGCCATTAATTCCCTGGCCATATTCATTTTGGAAATCTGGTTTTTCCATTGGCGAGTCCCACGTATTATTGGTGTTGAAGGTAATTCCAATACCTTTTTTTACAATACCTTTTTTGGTGGTGATCATCACAACTCCGTTACCGGCGCGGCTTCCATATAATGCAGAAGCAGCAGGCCCTTTAAGCACCGAGATGGATTCGATGTCATCAGGTGAAATGTCGGCAATGCCCGATCCCCTGTCAACATTACGGTTTCCCCAGTAATCATCGGTACCACCGGTAGAACTGTTAATCGGAATTCCATCAACAACAACCAATGGTTGGTTGCTTGAACTGATGGAGTTGTTGCCACGGATAACAATTCTGGATGAACCCGAAGGACCCGTGTTTGCTTGACGTACCTGCAAACCGGCAATTTTTCCGGTCAGGCCGTTTACCACGTTAGGGTCTCTTGTTTCGGTAAGTTCTTCCCCTTTTAGTTCCTGCACCGAATATCCGAGCGCTTTTTTCTCACGACGGATGCCGAGGGCTGTAACAACGACTTCGTCGAGTTGTTCGGCAATCGGGTTCAGTACAACGTTTACAACAGTTTGAGCGCCAATAGTAACATCAGCACTTTCGTACCCAATGAAAGAAAAAACCAGCGCCACTGCATCATTAGGAACATTTAGCGAATATGCTCCGTTCATGTCGGTAACTGTTCCTGTGTTTGTTCCTTTCACCACGACATTTACTCCGGGTAAAGTCGTGCCATCCCTGGCATCGGATACTTTTCCGGAAATGGACTTTTGGGCTAACACAATCTGCCATGAGCAGAACAGCATAAGCGCCAGTAAAAGAGTAACTTTTTTCATAAGCCTTTAATTTTTATTTAACATTTTGTGATAAGAATAAATAAACTTTTAGTTTTTCAAGCCAAAATATTTGATGGACAAATATCGGAATTATTCAATACGTTTCACACCTTTATTAAAATATTTTTAAAAGTATCAAATGTTTTCTAAAATAAATCAACAACTCAATACTGCTTTATCGGATAAAAAGTTGAGAAATTAATAAAATGCTGTTGAAACAATACCCTCTGCAGGTATAAAATCTTTTTTATCTTTGTTGTTCAATGGTCAAAATCAAAAGCAAAAAATTATGAACCTAATCGACGACAAAAGAGTAGTGATGACCCTCGATGCCGGAGGAACCAACCTGGTGTTTTCGGCTATGCAAGGTGCAACAGAAGTTGTTGGACCCATCAATTTGCCAGCTTCAGCAACAACCCTTTCTGAAATTTTGAACCGCATAATTTCGGGTTTCGAAGAAGTGAAATCAAAGTTAGAAACCAATCCTGCAGCCATCAGCTTTGCCTTTCCCGGCCCTGCCGAATATGATTTGGGCATCATCGGCGATCTTGAAAATATGCCTTTGTTCAGAGGTGGCGTAGCCCTCGGCCCCATGCTCGCCGAAAAGTTTGGCATACCGGTTTTTATCAACAACGATGGCGACCTTTTTGCTTATGGTGAAGCCATTGCCGGTCTTTTACCCGAAATTAACAGTTTGCTCGAAAAAGCAGGAAATCCGAAACGTTATAAAAACCTTCTGGGAGCTACTTTCGGAACTGGCTTTGGCGGAGGAATCGTTACAAATGGCGAACTTTTCATGGGCGACAATTCTGCACAGGGTGAAATCAACCGCATCCGCAACAAAATATACCCGTTTTATAGTGCCGAAGAATCCGTGAGCATCCGCGGTGTAAAGAAATCATTCGCCCGCGAAGCCAGGATAAGTGATATTTATTGCCCAGAGCCAGAAACTATTTTTAAAATAGGTACCAGCAAAGAAACTGGAAATAAGGACGCTGCCCGCAAAGCTTTCGAAAAATTAGCCATTGCTGCCGGCGATGCCCTGGCCAACAGTATCACACTGGTTGATGGTTTAATTGTTATCGGTGGCGGGCTCTCGGGCGCATGGCCGCTCTTTTTGCAAAAACTTGTTGCCGAAATGAACAAACAATTCGAAACTGCTGATGGCCATCATCTCAACAGGCTCGAGGTTAAGGTTTTTAATCTCGAAAACGAAAGAGAACGCGAAATTTTTATCAAAGGAAAAGTCCGTGAAATCGAAGTTCCATTCAGCAATCAGAAAATTACCTACGACCCGCTCAAAAGAATTGGCGTTGGAATAAGCCGCCTGGGAACTTCAATGGCCACATCGCTTGGAGCGTATGCTTTTGCGCTGAACCAACTCGACAGGAAAAGCTGATTATTTTTTCAAATCCATAAACCCATGATTAAAATTCGCCGGATTATCCGGATAATGATGTCGATGCTGGTGGTTCTCCAGTTGGTTTCATGCAAACCCGGAACACCGGATACTTCCAAAATCAACCCTCAAACCCGGATGGATTCGATAAGTTACATTATCGGGCTGGATTACGGGCAGGGAATTCGTGAACAGGAAATAAAAGTAAACCAACTGATGCTTTACAAGGGGTTTGTTGATGGACTGAACAACAACAAAAACCTCTTCTCCGAAGCCACCCAAACCCGACTGATTGAAGAATTTCAAAAAGAAGTTGACAAAAAAGAAAAGGAACGTTTCGATATAAATCTAAAGAAAAACAAATTGGCGGGTGCGAAATTTCTGAGCGAGAATAAATCAAATCCAGGCGTTACGGTGCTTCCCGATGGTTTGCAATATAAAATCATCAAAATCGGTCAGGGGGATTTTCCAAAACCTACCGACAGCGTAACCATTCATTACCGCGCCATGTACACCGATCGCACAACTTTTGATATGTCGTACGATAAAGGCCCGGTTGGCGTCAGGCTCAACCATCTGGTAAAAGGACTTTCCGAAGGAATTCAACTGATGAAACCGGGTGCTATTTTTGAATTTTACATCTCACCAGATCTGGCTTATGGCGACAAAAACTACATGGAATTAATTCCGGGCGGCTCAACTGTAATTTACTCAGTAGAGTTGATCAGGATTGAACAATAGCAACTCCTGCTAAAAAATACATGCGCCTTCAGCAAACAAAATCACAACTGACTCGTTTAAGAGCAAAAATTTAAATCATGAATAATTTCACATATCATAATCCTACCAAAATTATTTTTGGAGAAGGAACCATTGAAACCATTGGTCGCGAAATCCCAAAAGATGCGCGCATTTTGATGACTTATGGCGGAGGTTCGATTAAAAATAACGGGGTTTACGAACAAGTTAAAAATGCACTTAAAGGCCACACCCTGTTTGAGTTTGGAGGCATTGAAGCCAACCCGCAGTACAGCACCCTGATGAAAGCTGTTGAAGTTTGTAGAAAAGAAAATATCAGTTTTCTCCTTGCCGTTGGTGGCGGCTCAGTGATCGATGGAACGAAATTTATTGCCACGGCAGTATTTTTTGAAGGCGAAGCTTGGGACATCCTTACCAAAAACGCCAAAACTGATAAGTTTGTGCCTTTGGCGGCCATTCTCACTTTACCGGCAACAGGCTCCGAAATGAATGGTTTTGGCGTAATTTCACGCAAGGAAACCGGTCAGAAATTAGCTTTCGGCAGACCTCCGTTTACCAATCCGGTATTTTCGGTGCTCGATCCTACAGTTACAAAAACCCTGTCACCACGTCAGCGCGGAAACGGCGTTGTGGATGCATTTATCCACGTAACCGAGCAATACATGACTTATCCTTCAAACAGCCCGGTTCAGGATCGTTATGCCGAATCGCTGTTAAAAACACTCATCGAGGTTGGCCCTGAATATTATCCTGATCCTGAAAACATGGAAGCCGCCAAAAACCTGATCTGGGCAGCAACGATGGCGCTCAATGGCAATTTATCCTGCGGCGTTCCGGTAGATTGGGCAACACATTCCATCGGCCACGAACTTACAGTGCTTGAGGGCATCGATCATGGAAGGACGCTGGCAATCGTGTGGCCGGGAATGATGCACGTGATGCGCGACACCAAACGCGAAAAACTCCTTCAGTATGCCTGCAGGGTTTGGGGAATTACCGATGGTAGCGATGATGAACGGATTGATGCAGCCATCAGAAAAACGGAAGAATTTTTCCATTCGGTAAGCGTTCCAACACGCCTGAGCGATTATCGGCTTGGAAAAGAAGTGATCGGGAAAGTTGTTGCCAACCTGAAAAATAATGGCTTTACTACACTTGGCGAAAAAAGACTGGTTACTCCCGAAAAGGTTGCCGAAATCCTTACAAACAGGCTCTAAACAACCGAAGTTTATTCTTCGGTGCGCATTTCGATAAAATCTTTGTACTCGATAAAAACATCTTCGATAGCAATCATTTTATCGTACATAAAATCAAACATTTCCGGCCAGTTTTCTCTCTCAAAAATCGAAACTCCGGAAAGTTTGAGATGTACGCGCGAAATCAACTTTTCTTTTTCACTTCCAAACATGTCATCCCACAGTGTTTCAGGTCCTAAAGCCTTTTCGATAAAGGGTTTTAGCGACTGAAGCTTGTAATAATAAAACAACTGGTCGGCAATATTTTTCGATTTTACTTCAAAGCCAACCGAAACCCATTTTTCGGTTTCGTTGATGTCGAATTTGAGATTCATTGCAGAAATGTTGGTGTGATGCAAAATCCAGTGCCTTGATTTTCCTGATTTGCGGCGCCTGATTTCGGAAATAACCGTGAATTTATTCCAAAACTCCAGCCTGATTTGTTTGGTTTCTTCGTGGTTGTACATTAAAATTTGTGGTTTTTAAAAATCGAGTTTATAAATTTTTCCAGGCAGTGCCCGCAGCAATCCCTGGAATTCGAGGTTGAGCAGGGCAGCCGCAACCTTGCTGGTTGGGAGGCCGGTTTCCTGGATAATTTTATCAATTCCAGGCAAATCATTCTCGCGAAGCACTTTTACAACTTTTTCTTCATCTTCGGTTAAAACCACAAAAAGCTCATGCTGCCTGCTTTTTTTTGCGGCTCCCGGCAGTTCCCAGCCCATGATATAGGCCACATCACCGGCACTTTGAACCAATGCTGCCTTGTTGGTTTTGATCAGAAAATTACAACCTTCGGAAAAGGTATCGCCGATTCTTCCGGGCACGCTAAAAACATCGCGGTTGTACGAATTGGCGATTTCGGCAGTGATGAGTGCTCCTCCTTTTTTCCCGGCTTCGATAACAATGGTCGCGTCGGAAATCCCGGCAATAATGCGGTTTCGCTTGGGAAAATTTTCACGATCCGGATTTGTTTTGCTCAGATAATCTGTCAACAAACCACCGTGGTCGACCATTTTTTGCGCCAGACTCTTGTTGGCGTAAGGATAGATTTTATCAAGCCCATGACCCAGGACGGCCACCGTTTTGAGTTTATTTTCGAGGGCTGCCCGGTGTGAATTTGTATCGATTCCGTAAGCCAGCCCGCTCACAACCAAAACATCGTAAGGCGTCAAACCTTCGATAATTTTATCACACATTACTTTTCCATAATCGGTGGCGCTGCGGGTTCCAACAATGCTTACGATTTTAGGGACATTTAAATCGGCAGTGCCTAGAAAATAGAGCATCAGCGGGCCGTCGGCACAATTTTTAAGGCGGGCAGGGTATTTTTTATCAAGATAAAAAAGCGGTAAAACGTTGTGTTTTTCGATGAAGGCAATTTCTTCTTCGGCTCTTTTTAATACATTTTGGGATAAGATGGAATCGACCAGCTTCGGGCCAACATTAGGCACCTTTTCGAGGGCACCTTTTTTCTGCTTAAAAACCGCTTCCACGCCGCCACAGTAAGCGATCAGCTTTTTGCCGATGACATCTCCTATTCCTGGCAACAGGGTTATTCCGATCTGATATTGAAGCATCTGAGAAAAGGGTTGATGTGATTTTTAATTATCGGATAAAGATATAATTTTCCTTCCGGCCAGGCGATTTTGAGGAAAATATTTGTCGGAAAAAAAGATGTTTCCAGTCACTGGTCACCAACTAAATTGTTTATCCACGGGGAATATTTAAAGCTTTAGTATCTTATTATTCTACAATACTTTATCCGCTACGCGGAATTCGCCGTAGGCGATAAAGTATTGTAGAAGAAAATGCACCCCTGCTTTAAAAATACCTCGTAGAGGTTAAAGAAATCATGAGTTTCAGAAGGATTGAATATTTTTATCCGGTCAATGGTGATTTCCAATAAAAAAGATGCCTAAAAAATCCGGATTTTACATCAATCCGGCTGAATGTTAAAATGACGGCCTGTGATAATCGAAGGTTTGGCCATCGGCAAACTGTTTAATCCGCATGGCGATTCGAACAAAAATTACCAAATCCTTACGGTTAAGTTCATCGATAGCCTCCTGGATTCCGCGGCTCGCCCTGGCAAGGGTAATCAGAAAATCCTCACCTTCTTTTTGAAGCCATTTCATGGCGCCTTCATCGTCAACAGAAGCGGCGTCGAAAGCTGCAAAATGCGGAAATCCATTTTTTATCAGCCAGTCGATGGCTTTTGTGTTCCCGCGTATCGCATTCGAAAGTGCTGCCAGCTCGGGATAGCCATTGCTAAACAGCCAGTCGAAGAACTCCTTGTTGCCTCCAACGGCCAATTCAAAGGCCAGGAGAATTTTAACAGGATAATCGTAAAGTTGGTTTTCTTTCAAAACTATCGTCTTTAAACAATTCTGTTGATTCAACAAACCGGGATTTTCATCAGTTTGGGGGTTTAATAAACGCTGTATTTAACCCTGATCTGATTTAGCTTTTCGGCAATTGCCAGTAATTCTTCTTTGGGCACCACAACAAGGCCGGGAACCGGGGTTTCGCGCTCGATGGGGTACAGCATGACATACCGCGGTTTGATGCGGTTAATATGTCCGAGCCAGAGATTTACTTCATCAGGCGTGGTGTTGTCAACTTTAACTCCGTCAACTTCACCCCTAACAAACAAGGTTTGAATGATCGCCTTTTGCCTGAATTTTTGCAGATTGGCAACGATTGTTTCTAAAGTCAACTGGCCCGAGCGTGGCTTGTTAATCAACCTGAAAGTTTCTTCTGTTCCGGCATCCAGTTTTAAAACATTGTTTTCAACCCTCATCAGGGCATCAAAAACTTCTTTTTTATCCAACATGCCCGAATTGGATAATACCGTGATTTCGCAGTTTGGAAAATATTTTTTCCGCAGTTTGATGGTGTCATCAATAATCAGATGGAAATCGGGATGAATGGTCGGCTCGCCATTTCCTGCAAAAGTGATCGAATCGGGCACATTATTCTTAGCCTGAAGTTGTATCAAACGGGTTTCGAGCGCTTCGGCGATTGCCGCTCTCGAAGGCAGCGTCATTTCAGATTTATCTTCAGGGGGTGTCCAGCCACATTCGCAATAAATGCAGTCGAAAGTGCAAAACTTCCGGTGAACCGGCAACAGGTTTATGCCAAGCGAGTTGCCTAACCGGCGGCTTTTCACCGGGCCAAATATTATTTCATTAAACAGGAATCCTGACATTTTTAAAGTTTTAAATTAGAAGTGCCTAAAGTACTTAAAGTGCCTCCAGATAGTTAATCGGATGCCTGAAATACTTTTTGACGCTATTTTTAATGTTGCAAATAAAACAAATATTATCAAGGTTTGTTATTCTATCCTTCAAACGCAGGTGAGATAGTTTTTTCATACTTTTGAAGCCTCAAATATTTATGACTGATTTAAAAGAAATAAAAGCTCCCATCCGGGAACACATTGCCACCTTCGAGGACAAATTCAAGCTTTCGATGAAAAGCAATGTGCCCTTGCTCGATAAGGTTACACATTATATTATTAAGCGGAAAGGGAAGCAAATGAGGCCGATGTTCGTGTTTTTTGCTGCCGGAATCTGCGGAAACATCAACGAATCAACCCACCGTGCCGCTTCATTGATCGAATTGTTGCACACAGCAACTTTGGTTCACGACGATGTTGTTGACGATTCAAACATCCGAAGGGGATATTTTTCGATAAATGCGCTGTGGAAAAATAAAATCGCTGTTTTGGTTGGCGATTACCTGCTTTCGCGCGGGTTGCTCCTGGCCCTCGACAATAACGAATTTAACCTGTTAAAGATCGTTTCAAACGCTACCCGTGAAATGAGCGAAGGGGAGTTGCTTCAGATCGAAAAAGCCCGCCGCCTCGACATCGAAGAGCATATTTACTTTGAGATAATCCGCAAAAAAACGGCTTCATTGATCGCCTCGTGCTGTGCTGCCGGCGCTGAATCGGTGGGTGCAAAACCCGAAATTGTGGCTAAAATGCACCAGTTTGGCGAATATGTTGGCATTGCTTTTCAAATTAAAGACGACCTTTTTGATTATCAGGACAGCAAAACAATCGGGAAACCCAACGGGATCGACATCAAAGAACAAAAAATGACGCTGCCATTAATTTATATGCTGAATAATTCTTCTTTCCTCGAAAAGAGGCGGGTTGTGAACATTGTGAAAAATCATAACAACGAGCCGGATAAAGTTGCTGAAATTATCGAAAAAGTGAATAACAGCGGGGGAATTGAATATTCGACCCAAAAAATGATCGGGTACCAGGAAAAAGCTTTCGGGCTACTTCATGAATTTCCCGAAAGCCCGATGCGGAATTCGTTGGAACAATTGGTCGTTTTCACTACCGAAAGGAATAAATAGACAAGATTCAAATTCCAAATAACAAGTCGGCAGTCACCAGTCGGCAGTCACCAGTCGGCAGTCACCAGTCGGCAGTCACCAGTCGGCAGTCACCAGTTGGCAGTCACCAGTTGGCAGTCACCAGTTGGCAGTCACCAGTTGGCAGTCACCAGTCGGCAGACCCCCACAAAAGATTTTGCGCAATATGAAACTAACGATGGGATGCGTTACCATGGTACGTTCTTTTGAAAGTAAGTCAATATTAACTGTGAGCAACAAGCTCGATCGGCAGAGTGACTCTGCAAATCCG
>CAJATL010000086.1 GCA_903944895.1 uncultured Bacteroidota bacterium | reverse complement strand
GGCAGGAACTTCAATAAAACCACAAAGCTTGTTATTCTGATCGAAGGCCCCGACCATGTCACCCTTTAACATTTCAGCCTGTGCATTGGTTGTAATAGCCACGGTTTGAGCATTTGGTGTAATTTCAAGATTTCCCCATGGTGTGCTGATGCTGTTTAACTGATCGAAAGCCGGATAATTAGCTTTGCCATTACAAGCCGGGAAAATGAGTGTAAATGGATTAAGTACTTTAATCTTATAAGCTTTACCAGGCTGGAGATATTCCAAAGAGTAAACTTCCATGGCTGGCCAGAATACCTGTGAGCCGATGAGATCGGTTACAATCACGATATCGGCAAAATGAGCGCCAAACAAATCCATTGTGTTTGCAGGGCATTCACTCAGAACAGGAAGGTAATGCCAGCCTGCTTCCAAGACAATTTCTGATGAAGCAAATGTTGCCCCGCAAATTTCAAAACTTACATTTCCGGTGGTTTTAATCGCATAACCACTTTGGTTATCGAAATTTCCGATGGTATTAACGCCTTCAGATGGCCAGTACAATTGTGTAAGATTGCGCAGGATCGTAAGATTGTTAACCATCGGAGCAAAAAGGTTTTCAACTGCCGGATTAAACGGCACGATGTAGCTCGAAACGCTGTTCCATCCTGTTGTGAAGGTATAACTCTGGCAGTACATCACCTGCAGGCTGGTCAGTTTTGAAAGGCCAAAATCAGCAAATTTGCCCTGGTTTGGCATGGAAACGTCGTAAGTAGCGCCAGCAGAAAATTCGGTGGAAGTGCTCATTTCAAACATTTTCCAATTAAAAGTTTCATTGGCAGCAAATCCATCTTTTTCGGGTGTGGTTGGATCGTTGCCGTAAGCATTAATCACCGAACCTTGCAAATTCCATTGGACTGCTCCTGCACATTGTTCAATGCCATTTCCATCCACAAAGAAAACACCGATCCAGTCGCCGGCTGCCAAAGGTTCGCCATTGATATTTGGATTAGCTGAGGTTGGAATATTTATCGTATGAACCTGACCAGTGATGGTGAAATTCCAGGGTTGGCAAGCAATTACGGACATTACAATTGTATTGGAACTTGCAGGATTGTTTGTAACACAACCCAGGCTTGAAGTCATTTCAACGCAAACTTCATCTTCGTTTACAGGAATGTATGAAAACTGTGAAATATCATCACCAACAGCAATTGAATTTACAAACCACTGGTAAGATGGTGAACCTCCGTTTACCGGTGTGGCAGTGAAGGTAACTGTTGTTCCGGGGCATGTTGGGTTGTTTGAAGCAATGATGGTGACATCGGTGGGAACAGGTGAGGAAGGTGTAATAAATGTTGCCTGGGCTGGTCCGGAACCGAATTGATTCGAAGGAGTTACGATGACTATACCTCCAATACTACCAACTAGAACATTAACTTCGTTTGTCCCGTTTCCTGAAAGCACAGTCCAGACTGAAGGAAACTGCCAGACATAATTTACACCAGGCACATTGGTTACACTATAAATCTGTGTTGAGCCGATACATGGTGTTGTTGAACCTGAAATTGCACCTGGTTGAGCAGGAGCTACAAATCCATCCAGATTCCTCTGCCACATTGAGCGTCCATTTGAGCAAGCATAGATCTTGGTATTAACAATTTCCAAGCCGAGAGTCTGTATATTCGGGTCAAGCCCATCACTTATATTTACCCACGAAGTTCCGTTGTTAGTTGAGCGATAAACGCTAAAAACGGGTAAACCTGTGGCAACATATGTATTCGGACCTTCGGCTGCCATGGAAAAGGAATAGATATTATTGAGATTTGAAGTAATGTTATTCCAGTTTAACCCATTATCCTGCGAAAGCAAAACAATGTGACCATCAGATCCGGAACCACTGGCCAGTATTCTGGTTCCGCTTAGAATTAATTTATGAACCAGTAAATCACTCACCTGGGTCCAGTTTGCGCCATGATCAATAGTACGGAAAATGCCTTGCTGACCACCACCACCTATCAATCCCATTATACTAATAGCACCGTCCGATACAAAGCTGGCACCATTAAAAGACCAAAGATTAAAATCAGGGAATATGCCCGGAATCCAATTATCGCCATTATCGGTCGAATAATAATATCCAACATCTGTCCCCACATACAAGGTTGTGCCATCAGAAAAAATATTCACTACCAACTCAGGAGTAGAACTGATACCATTGTTTACAAGAGTCCAACTGGCACCATTATCCATAGAACGATACACTCCGGCGTCAGTATAACTTTTAACAGCAAACCTTGCAGTACCGTGTTCGATATAATATCCGCCTAAACCAGGAGAGGTTGGTATTTCCCAACTGGTACCGCTATTTACAGAAGTACGGTCATAAGCAAACAGTGTAGTTGAATTTGAACGTAAAGTATAAGTTCCAAAATTGATGTTTATAGGAAGTCCATTATTAGCAGCTGTCCAGCTATTTCCTTCATCGGATGATTTGAGTACACCACCGGTAACAGTTCCCACAAAAATATCAGAACCTAAAACCACAAGGTTTGCCATCTGGTGTGCTTTTATTCCGCTACTTGATTTAATCCAGTCGGCTCCGCTATTGGCTGTACGATAAATACCGGCCTTTGTTCCTGCAAGTACACTTCCTGCAGATACCATCAGTGACCTGACTTCTCCGTAAACATCAATTCCATTGTTGGACGATATCCAGTTTGCCCCGTTATCCGTTGAACGTAAAATTCCATTCGTACCAGTACCCGCGTATACGGTGCTGCCATCTCCAACAACAGAACTATATGTTGCATTGCTTCTGGTTGATGTATTGGTGAGAACCCAATTATCTCCATTATCGGATGTTTTCCAAACGCCCTGGCTATTCAAAGTTCCTGTATATAAATCAGTACCGTTAAATCCTAAAGCATTAATGTTTGGGGCATATGCATAATTCGGTGTGCCACTTTGATAATAATACATTCCATTTTTAACCTGCTGCCAGGTATCCCCGTTGTTTGTCGACCGGAAAACGCCCTTCTTATTACTCCCGCCTCCTGTAAAAACAGCTGTTTCAGTAGCTAAAATGGTATTGATGCCGCCACATGTTAAACCCGATGTCTGAAGAGTCCATGTTTCTCCATTGTCAGTTGAGCGTATTAGTGTTATTGGCGTGGAAACCTGGATGGCTGCGAATATAGTTGTACCGGTCGCTGCCAGAGTAGTCATATACAGGCTTGTTCCTGCCGGGAATCCGGCACTTTTATTCACCCATGTAATACCATTATCGTCCGAACGGTATATCCCCGAAACGGTGGCTATAAATAAACTGTTGCCCATTACAGCAATTGCCCGCACATCTGTAGGTAATGTAGTGTTAATAAATGTCCAGTTGTTACCATTATCTGCTGAGGTATAAATGGAGGTACCTCCCCAACCCATAAGGGCATAAATAGTAGAGCCGGAGCGTGCAGTGCCCTTAATATAGCCGCCTTCAGGCCCTGCGGAGGTCCATTGGGCTGAGGCAGTTTCAATGTTTACTGTTAAAAAGAACAATACACACATTAATACTAAAAAAGTTAGTTTTCTTTTCATTGTAATGATTTTTAAATGTTTAATAATTAATAAAACGCTTCTATTTTAATTTATCCTTTTTCGATGCTGATGGATTGTTGATGGGTTCAATGATTTTCTTTATGATATCATTTTGAATCTCCAGAATTTTCAGAAATTTTTTTGTTTCTTCCAAACTTACTGATTCCTCATAGTTGTTTATCGAATCCTGTGGATTACCTGGTGCAATCTTTCTATTTTCAGATTTCCTTTTATTTTTCATTTTTCTTACATTTAACTTCAAGGCAAAGGAATATCATAAAACTCCCGAATAAAAATTAACGACCTCAACAAAACCTGTGGTATGATAAATTCCACCTCAACATTTGTCATACATTTACAAGTTCAAGTACACCAGCTTGAATTTAATTTACTGATATTATTATTGTTATGAATAATTGTCCGGAATTCCATTCCGGAAACCCTTTATTCTTCATTTAGTATTAACTCCGTCATGCGCTCATCGAAGCATGGCGATATTTAGAATGTTACAACCAGTAAAAATAAAAGGAATTGACCTGCAAACAGAAAGTGAATACGAGTGATATCGGTAAGGAAAACTAAATTTGGGAAAGAAAGGTCACCAGGTTGATGTTTGAATTGGAAATCCCAAGTTTTTTTCTTAGCCTGTAACGAGCATTTTCGAGTGCGAATATGCTTTGACCGGTGAGTTCCGAAATATCTTTGGATGACATATTTAAACGTAGGAAAGCACATAATTTCAGCTCATTCTGAGTAAGATCGGGATACTTTTGAAGCAATGCTCCATAAAAACCACTATGAACTTCCTGGAATCGGGTTGAAAACTCCTTTAATATTTTGTCATCCGAACTATGTCGAATCTTTTTACTGATGACCGACAAAGCCATTTTAGTTTCAGCAGTTTTGGCCCCTTTTTCAATTTCAATCAAATTGGTCGAAATATCTGCAAGCATCTCATTTTTCTTCATCAACGACATTAGATTTATAGTAAGTTCCTTGTTCTTAAAATCCAACTCTTTTTCAATTGATTGTTTTTCAAGAGCTACTTTTTTAGCTTTTATCCGGTGCCTGGAAAAAATCAATAGGATGATAATTAAGCTTGATATCAAAGTAAGGATCGCTAAAGTCATCATGTTATCTTTCTTCTGCCTGGCAATTTGCCTCTCTTTATCAAGTTTTTCGTAGTTGTATTGAAATTCGAGTTTAAAAACGTCCTTGTTATTTTGTTGAACAAATAAACTATCTTCGGCATAATCTTCAATAATTGCATATTTATAAGCATTGATTGTATCTTTGATACTTAAGTAGATTTTGTGAAGCAGACCTGCTGAGGATTTCATGTTTTCGAAAAAATTATTCGCCTGACTTATTTTTAATGCGGTATCTGCATGTAATAAGCTTGTGTTAATATCGCGCAAACTAAAATAATACTCTCCCAAATGGGACTGACATTCAGAGTAAAGGAACTGGTTTTTTAAATATCTGAATATATCGTTGGATTCGATATAATATTCTAGTGTGCTATCATTTTGATTTAATTTTGAAAAAGAAATTCCGATATTCATCAAATAAATTCCTCGCTGCTGTTTATCATCAAGCCTATTGTTTACTCTAAGAGCTTCCTTGTAATAGTTAAGCGCAGTTTTATAATCTTGGTAATATTCGAAATAAACGCTGGCAATATTATTATTTTGATAAGCAATTCCTTCATAATCACCGTATTTAATTGCAATATCCAATGATTTTTTCAAGAACTCCATGCCCTTATTATAATTGTTTTGGTTAATAAAATCGGTGCCAATGTTTCCCAAAACTAATCCAATTTGTGCTTGATCATTTATTTGTTCAAAATATTTCAAATTTTCAAAATCATATTTTGCACTCCTCCCAAAATCACCTATCTCAAAGAATATTACAGATAAAACTCCTTTAGCCCTTGCAATTTCATTTCCCATCTTTTGATCTTCCGCCAATTCAAGTGCCTTCTCTGCACTTTCGATTGCCTTCGAATAGTCACTTGTCCGGATGTAACACCTTCCCTTTTGTATTAATGACTGGATTGCTGCCTTTTTATAATTTTGCAAATTTGCTATGTTGGTTGCTTCTTCGGCATATTTTGCTCCCTGTTGAGGGTCGGTTCCAATAACTTCCTCAGAAAGAGCAAGAAGCGTTTCGATCCTTTCGTTTGGTTCTTTTGAATCGATTAACTTTTTTGTGAGGCTATCAAAAGCTGATGTATTCTGTGCAACTATATCAATATTCAGAAAGGCACTGATCAATAAAACAAACATCCATCTTAATACATCTTTAATCATTCTTTGTCAAATTTTCATTGTGCACAAATGTACGTCTTTCTTATGGGATGCTTTTTCCAATTTGAAAATGGTCCTTCTATTGCCAGAAGAAATGGTTTACAATGTTACTGGCTTTACATTCCAATTCATTGGTAATAATCACTTTAAATTTTATATTCGGGAGCATAAAAAAAGCCCTGCCAAATCAATGGCAAGGCTCAAACCCTAACGTTTATGAAAAAATTATCTTACGATCAGTTTACTGATTTCGTTGATCGAATCAGATTTTATGCTGATAACATAAACCCCCGTCCCGAGGTTGCTGATGTCGAGTTTTGAATTAGAAGAACCAATCATCTTTTCGATGACTGTTCTTCCTTTGGTGTCGTTTACAGTTACAGTTGCACCTGCAAAATTTTCGGTGGCGATGTTAATTACCACAAAATCGGTAGCGGGATTCGGGTAAATTGAAATGCCCGAAGTTCCGATGTTGTTGATTCCGGTAACACTCATCGTTACAGCATTTATCGCCGAA
This sequence comes from uncultured Bacteroidota bacterium, assembly GCA_903944895.1. Classification (GTDB taxonomy): domain Bacteria; phylum Bacteroidota; class Bacteroidia; order Bacteroidales; family 4484-276; genus CAJATL01. The sequence continues at coordinate 321 of CAJATL010000086.1, read as the reverse complement.
AGGCTGCTGTTGAAATAGTTACCGGTCGCATTATCAAAACCGGCATCGTAAACCACCTCAAGAGCGAATTCTTCACCTGTGTTGGCTCTGTAAAGTCTGAAACAGATGTTTTCGCCTTCGGTAAAACCATCCTTTTCGGTAGTTATTGCATCATCGCCAATAAGCATCATTGCAGTTGGCTGTCCGTTGGCAGGAACTTCAATAAAACCACAAAGCTTGTTATTCTGATCGAAGGCCCCGACCATGTCACCCTTTAACATTTCAGCCTGTGCATTGGTTGTAATAGCCACGGTTTGAGCATTTGGTGTAATTTCAAGATTT
>CAJATL010000085.1 GCA_903944895.1 uncultured Bacteroidota bacterium | reverse complement strand
ACGCTTCGCGTCCGCTTTTCCCCTCCCCAATCCCTGACCAGACATTGTTGTCATTTCGACCGTAGGGAGAAATCTAATTTCGATTTGCTTTTGAGAAGCAAAAACTGGAACGAAAATGCCTGTTTTTCCAAAAATTTGTAAGTTGTTGATAAATAGTAGTATGCGTTTTGTAAAAAAAATGAATGTTTAACACCCCACCTGACAGCGTTGAAAAAATATTAGAATTGGCTTACTCTTAGTTGAAATAACCATCTCATTTTTTCAAGAGAAAACAACCAACTCTTCAGGCTAAAATCCTGGTCAACCCAAAAAATAGCCTCATTAAGAAATCAACTTTCGACACTTCGGTTTAATAACGCTACCCGGCGAGAACATTCACCTTTCATCAAACCCATTATCTGAAACTTCATAAATATTTGCTAATTTACTGTTAGCCTGTTTTTTAAAAAATATTCAACAAAACCATCCACGTAATACATCACGTGATTTTCCAGATAAAAATCATCAGATTAATACAGAATCATTCTTACAATAATTTTTTATAATTTTCGCCCCTTAATTTTTTCATGAAATGACTGAAAGTTCGTGTCCAAACTATCAAAGCTGCAGATTGATAAATTCGCCGGGATTTAATACCGGAAAACTGAGCATTGAGCACTATATTCCGCTTTACTGCATTGATGGCAAACAAAAGTGGGGGAACTGTAAAAGGTTTCAAACCAAAGAAATATTAGGTTTTTGTCCTGACTTTGTCTTGCCAGATACGAGCCTGACAGTGGATGAAATAATCGATAAATTTGACGAAAATTCCGATGTTTAAATGTTTAACAGCAATTTTTAATGGCAACAATTCAAATAGAAAACAGAACTTTTGAAGTGGATGGAGATGGTTTCCTGGCCAGCCCAAATATCTGGGACAAAGAAGTGGCCAGGCTTTTCGCCAAATATGACGGAATTGACGAAATGAATGAAAAGCACTGGGCAATCATTAATATTATCCGGAGCAATTACGAAGAAAAAGGCAACGCCCCCATGATACGGGTAATTTGCAAAGAAACCGGACTGCGATTAAGGGAAGTTTACGAGCTTTTCCCATTAGGGCCTGCCCGTGGAGCCTGCCGCGTTGCCGGACTTCCAAAACCAGATGGTTGTGTTTAAAGTTATCAGCGCCTGATGGAGTGGTATCAATGGCTTGCAATTGCGTGTCTGGCAGTGGATATTGCAGGTTTAATAATTCATTTAACCAGATTAATCAGTTTAGGTAAACCAAAAGATTTATCACATCAAAAAGGTGACATCGTTCCTTCGCTGATGTACGCTTTTAGTGGAGCAATGAGTCCTACACGCAAAGAATCCGCTTTTTTACACATTCCGACATACATTGCCGGAATATTTTATCATCTGGGAACATTCGTTTCTATTTTTGTTTTCTTTTTCTTTTTGGCACAAATAGCAATCAATGAACCGATTGCACAGTTTATTGCAGGATTTCTTGCTATCGCAGTCCTGTGCGGATTTGGAATCCTGATCAAAAGAATGGTCATTAAACGCCTTCGGACTTTATCAAACCCCGATGATTACATTTCTAATTTACTGGTAACCTTTTTTCAGCTATTAACTGCAGCAGTTCTGCTTCACGAAAACTGGCAGCCGGCATATTACATCATTGTAAGCATATTATTGGTTTACATCCCGCTTGGGAAGCTAAAGCATGCCGTTTACTTTTTTGCTGCACGATATCACCTGGGATATTTTTATGGTTGGCGTGGTGTCTGGCCACCAAAAAAAATCTAAACGTCACAAAATGGGAGAACTTTCAAAAGATAAAATCAAAAAAGGGCTTGAAGTATTTGCAAACCAAAAGGACAGTAAACTCCACGCCCATCTTAATGCTTGTGTGCATTGCGGCCTTTGTGCCGAAAGCTGTATTTATTACAATGCGATGCCCGACGAAAAATTTGTCCCTGCGAAAAAAGTCGATCTGGTAGCTTCGGTTTACAGGCGTTATAAAACATTGACCGGAAAAACCATTCCTGGCCTTGTGGGTGCACGAAAACTTGATGAAGCAACCGTTAACGAAATGGTTGACCTGCTTTACGGCGCCTGCACCATGTGCGGCCGTTGTAATACGCATTGCTCCATTGGCATCGACATAAGTTTCGTTGTGCGGACAGGCCGAAAATTGCTTACAAATATGGGCTATGCGCCGGATGCGCTGCAATCGACAATTAATTCTGCCCTGGAAACCGGCAACAACATGGGGATTTCTGAAACCGATTTTATCGAAACGCTTGAGTGGCTGCAGGAAGATTTGCAAATGGAGGTTGGCAACAATGCCGCAAAAATCCCAATAAATGAAACAGGGAAAGAAGTTCTTTACACCCTGAATCCGCGTGAGCCCAAGTTTTTCCCGCTTTCAATTTCGGCCATGGCAAAGATTTTTTATGCTGCTAACGAAAGCTGGACAATTTCGACTAAAATGTACGACGTTACCAACTACGCGTATTATACCGGTAATGAGGTTGAATCTCAGATTATTGTCAACAGGCTTTTTGATGAGATGCAAAACCTCGGAGCCAAAAAATGCGTTTTAGCCGAGTGCGGCCATGGTTCAAGGGCATTCAGATGGGAAGGCCCGAATGTAATAGGCAAATCCTATCCTTTTGAAGTGCTCACCTCGGTGGAATTGATTGCCGGGTACATCAGGGATGGCAGGATAAAACTTGATCCCGAAAAAATCAAAGATCTGGTTACCATTCATGATCCATGTAATCTTGCCAGAAGTGGCGGGATTGTTGAAGAACAGCGATACATCATTAAAAATGCGGTTACAAATTTTACCGAAATGACTCCCTCCGGAATCGAAAACCTCTGTTGTGGAGGGGGTGGTGGGCAACTCGCCATGAGCGAATATAACGAGCGAAGAATAAAAATTGCCCGGATCAAAGCAGAACAAATTCAAAAAACCGGTGCTAAAATCGTGGCAACACCTTGTCATAATTGCGTTGATCAACTTACCCAAATAAATTCGACTTACAAATTGGGAATTCAAATAAAAACGATTGCCGAAATTGTAGCAGATGCGCTAATTATCGATTAGTATTTAACGTTTAATACAAATCTTAAATAAAACTTTAACTTCGTCGATTTCGAAACTATTATAACTACTTAAAATGAGCAGATTAATCTATCTCGACAACTCAGCCACATCATTTCCAAAACCGGAAGAAGTGTATCAGTTTATGGATACCTTTTACCGGAAACATGGGGTAAGTCCCGGCAGGTCGGGCTTTGATGCGGCCATCGAAACAGAAGAACTGGTTTTCAATACCCGGAAGTTGCTTACCTCGCTCTTCAATGGCGACGATCCAAACCGGCTGACTTTCAGCTACAATGCCAGCGATTCGTTAAATATGATCATTCAGGGGCTTGCCGAAAAAGGCGATCACATTATTACAACCAAACTTGAGCACAATTCGGTGCTTCGACCATTGCATCACTTAAATATTAATGGAATTATCGATGTGGATCATTTACCTTTCAATCGTCAAGGCTTTATTGATCCTGAAGATATAAAAAAAGCAATAAAAAGTAACACCAAAATGGTTGTGATAAACCATGGCTCCAATGTAATCGGCACCATTCAGCCCATCGCCGAAATTGGCAAAATATGCAGGGAAGCCGGTGTAATCCTGGTTGTTGATGCCAGTCAGAGTGCCGGTGCTATCCCGATCGACATTAAGGAAATGAACATCGACGTCCTGATATTTACAGGCCATAAATGCCTGTTGGGACCTACCGGAATCGGCGGCTCGTACGTGATGGAACATGTTCCGGTTAAATCGACCCGCTTTGGGGGCACCGGAGTAAGATCAGCACAAAAAACACATTTAGAGGAATTTCCTTTTCGGCTTGAATGTGGAACTTTGAATTTACAGGGGGTTGCCGGCTTAAATGCTGGTGTTACCTGGATAAACAAACAAGGCATAGAAAACCTGCATCAAAAAGAAATGCTGCTGTGGGACAAGCTCAGAAAGGGAATTCAGAACATCGATAATGTTATTACTTATTGTGCTGAAAATGCCAAAAACCATAATCCGGTACTTTGTTTTAATGTTAAGGGTTTCAACTCGGCTGATGTTGGCATGATGCTCGACGTTGATTATAACATTGCCTGCCGCACAGGACTTCATTGTGCGCCGTTGGTTCATGAGGTTTTGGGCACCGACAAAATTCATGGCTCAGTCAGACTTAGCCTGGGTGTTTTCACCACCGAAAATGAAATCGAAACAGCCATCGAAGCAGTGGCTGATATTGCATCGATCCGGAATTAACAATCTGGCGCCTGCATATTTGGCTGACCAGTTTTTCATTATTCAGGCGTATTTTTTTGGTTGCATTTTTTTTCAGTAGTGTCCGGTAAAATTAAAATTTATAGATTATTTGAAATTAGATTCCTCTCCGCCGGTTGGCGGATCGGAATGACAAGCAGTTACGTTGTTTAGGGTGGGGGTTGGT
>CAJATL010000084.1 GCA_903944895.1 uncultured Bacteroidota bacterium | reverse complement strand
GTTCCGGTCATCAGTCCGTGGGAATCGTCCTCCCAGTTTTTCCTGCTGGCGCTCGCAGTCTATCTCGGATTGAATCCTCCTGCTGAATTTGTTCAGCTTATCAACGAAAGTGTGATGATGTTACCAAAATAAAACATGATGAACTACATTGCCATAGAAAACAATCAAACGATTCCGGTAGTTGCCATTCCAGAAGTTAGTTACAACGAATTTTTCGTGCTGAATACTGAGCTTCTGGCCAATTCGCCCGAAAGGCATTGCGTGACTTATTTTGGCTATCCGGTTGGAAATGAAATAAAACTGGTTTGCTGTATTGCCGATGACAGTGCGCACAAGATTTTTGTGTCGTCAAGCCGGGTAAAACCATCTGCGTCGCTTGATTCGTTTACTGCCGTGAATTTCTGTTTCGAAAAGTTTGAACGCGAGATCCACGAGAATTTTGGAATTGGCTATAAAGATCATCCATGGCTAAAGCCGGTGCGTTATTCCCAGAGCCGCGCCGATCATTCAAAAACCCTTGCCAACTATCCGTTTTTTGCCATCGAAAGTGATGAACTTCACGAAGTTGGCGTTGGTCCGATACATGCCGGGGTTATCGAGCCGGGACATTTCAGATTTATCTGCAACGGCGAGCAAATCCTTCATCTCGAAATTCAACTGGGCTATCAACATCGGGGCATCGAAAAGCAGTTTATCGAAAAGAAAAAATTGCTGCAACGTGCCACCCTTGCCGAATCCATCGCAGGTGATACGGTGGTTGGACATACCGTGGCTTTTTCGCAGGTCTGGGAAAGTTTATGCGGTATCGGGGTTTCGCATGATATCGGATACGCACGGACAATTGCCCTCGAACTTGAGCGGATGGCCGTCCACACAGGCGATTTAAGTGCCATTTGTACCGATGTTGCCTATCAGTTGGGAAGTTCGGTGTATGGCCGTTTACGCACGCCGCTTATCAATTTCATGCAGGAATGGGGTGGTAACCGATTGTCGAAAGGTTTGATCAGACCTGGCCGAAACCAGTTTCCTTTTACCCATGAACTGGCAAATCGTTTAGTCCAGGTTTTTGATGCTTTTGAACCCGATTTTCTCGAAATGAACAGGCAACTCAAACAATTGCCAAGCGCCCTTTCGCGCTTTGAGCGCACCGGAGTAGTTTCATATGACGATGTTTTGTCGATCGGTACCGTGGGCATGGCCGCAAGGATGAGCGGGCTAAGCCGCGACATCCGTATGTCGCATCCTTACACTCTTTATGCCGGATTAAATCACGAGCCTGTCATCAAACATCATGGCGATGTTTATTCCCGGGTTCAGATCCGCATGCAGGAAGTGAGCCAGAGTATTTACTATTTGCGGGAAATCGTTAAAAATGTTCCCGAAATACCCGAAAATACGCCTTCCATCGGAAGCCCGAAACCCAACGCATTTGCGCTTTCGCTGGTTGAAGGCTGGCGTGGCGAAATCTGTCATTGCGCTGTAACTGATGATAAAGGAGAACTCATTATTTACAAAGTGAAGGATCCATCTTTTCACAACTGGCTGGCTTTGGCCCTGGCTGTGCGTAATAACGAAATCTCCGATTTTCCGGTTTGCAACAAGAGTTTTAACCTGTCGTATGCAGGCCACGATTTGTAATTATTAAATGATAAGACCATGCTTGCTAATATCAAAATAGTTTATCACCAGGGGAAACAGTTTATTCCTGATGTCACCAAAGCCAAAGTCCCCGGCATTTTCAGTGGACGTCCTGTGATCAGTTCCGAAAAGGTAAATGAAACCGCATTAGTTGACCTGTGCCCGCTTGATGCGATCTCGGCAGGCCCGGTGAGGATTGATCTGGGAAAGTGCACTTTCTGCGGAGAATGCGCCAGACAGTTTCCGGAGAAAATTACATTTACCACCGACTACAAAATTGCAACCAACGAGCGCGACCGGCTTATCATTAAAGCAGGCGATGACAAGCCTGTTGAGGTTAATCCTGAAAAGGTCAGGGACGAAATTCACCGCGTTTTTGGCAGGTCATTAAAACTCCGGCAGGTTTGTGCGGGTGGTGATAACAGTTGCGAAATGGAACTCAATGCAGCAAATAATGTCCAGTTCGATATGAGCCGGTTTGGAATTGATTTCGTTGCATCGCCACGCCATGCCGACGGGATTGTAATTACCGGTCCAATTACCGTAAACATGGCGGAGGCTTTACAGATTTGCTACGACGCCATTCCGGATCCAAAAATCATTGTCCTGGTTGGAACCGATGCCATCAGTGGTGGAATTCATGCAGGCAGCACAGCGCTGGATCGTAGTTTTCTGGCCAAATATCCTGTCGATCTTTACATTCCCGGCAATCCGGCACATCCACTTTCGATAATTAATGGATTGTTGGATCTGACCAGAAAACTAAAAAGCCCGAAATAGTTTGACGGTTTAAAACCAGGAGCCACAGCATGAACCTTTTCCATTATTTTTAAACTCCTCAGGATTTTTTTTGACAATCTTAATCAGCGGCTGCTGAAAAACGCCGCAAACCATCGCTTTTCAATTCTTACGCTTCTTTACATTGTTTCATCGTTTCGCATAATCGGAATAGTTTTGCCGCAATTCGATTAATAAAATCCGGTTATGGCGTTAGTTACCAAAGAAAAGCTCTTTACAAAAGAGTGGTTTAAAGTTTACAGTTTAATAATTGTCGGAACCTTCATCATGGCTACCGGCTTTGTGTTTTTTATAAATCCTTACCGGATAGTTCCCGGGGGCGTTTACGGCATCGCCATCGTTATCCACTATCTCACAGCAGGCGTGTTCCCGTTTTGGCCAAATGGTATCCCGATTGGTTTGCTCGCGCTTTGCATGGATATTCCGCTTACCTTGATAGGATTGAAAATTCTCGGCCCCCGTTTTGGCATCAAAACAGTGGTTGGTTTTGTTACAACAGCTTTTTTTATTGATTTTCTCACCATTTTTGTTGGTCAGGATGATCCCTTAAAATTGGGCGATCAGATTTTGCTGGCAAGTATTTTTGGTGGGGTGATGATCGGTTTCGGGCTGGGATTGGTTTTCAGGTCAAGGGCATCGTCGGGAGGATCGGATATTGTGGCCATGATTATTAATAAATTCTCTGGATGGCCGCTCGGACAACTCCTGATTATCGTCGATTCGCTGATCGTTTTTGTGGGTCTTGCTGCTTTTGGTGACTGGAAAATCCCGCTCTATTCGTGGATTGTGATTTACATTACCGGCAAAGTGATTGATATTACGCTTCGCGGTATCACCAACGAAAAGACCATGTTTATTGTTTCTGACCACTATTCCGAAATCCGGCACAAAATCATCAACGACATAAACCGCGGAGGAACGGTGATTGATGGAAGAGGTCTTTACAGCGAAACCGAAAAAAAGATGATTTACACAAACGTTAGCCGTCGCGAATACCAGATTTTGAAAGATTATATCCGTCAGATCGATCCCAAAGCTTTTGTAACAGTGCTTGATGCCAACGAAGTTTTGGGCAACGGATTTAAGCAATTGCACGAAGACTGATAAAACCCCAGACAATTCAATAGATTTTTTCATCAGAAAAATTCATCAATAGTTTGATTATATGGATGAGACCAGTCTAAAAAGGTGCCATAAATTTTATTATTGGGGCTAAAGCCCTGAATATCACGTACATCAATTGCCCCGACCTTAAGGTCGGGGCAATTGAAAATCAAGTACTTACTGGGCTTTAGCCCAAAACCAACCAGTTTTTATACTGGACTCATGGATGATTCATCAGGCTAACAGGTTGATTCAGTTTTTGATTGGCCCATTTATTAACACCTTTTTTCCTTCGATGCTGTTGGTACAAAGCCAAATCATTTTACAAGCGGTCAGGAAGACTGAAGTGTTACACTCCTACTTTCATAACATTGCAACATTCGAAAATAGCGAACCTGAATTTATCCGTTTCTTTGCCAAGAAGGATTTTGATGTAAATTTGCCTCTATGAAAATGATCTTTGCGGAAGCGCTGAAACTGTTTTTCAGATTATCACTGTTTGGTTGCCTTCTTTTGCTTTTTGCCCATAAAACGATGGGCCAGCAGACAAAAATTGTGGATAGTCTGAACGCTATTCTTGCCTCCACCCGGCAGGATACAACAAAAGTGTTGGCGCTGGTTGGCTTATCCGGGGAATATAAAAATTACAACCTGGATTCGGCAATGTTGTATTCTGGTGAGGCCATGCGGATTGCCAGAGAAGCCGGCTTTATCAGGGGCATTGCGGCTTCGTATTATGCGATGGGCGATATCGAGGTGCGGCGGGATGATTCTGATAAAGCAAAACAGTATTTTTTGGAATCCACTAAATTTTACAAACAATGCGGAGCCGAAAACGAACTTCCGGCCATTTATCTTGTTATCGGATCACTTCATACCTACCAGGACGAATGGATCGAAGCCCTGGAATATTTTCAGAAGGCTTTGGAACTTTCAGAAAAATACAAACTGCGAAAAACCGAAGGACATGCCTACAATAACCTGGGGTCGATCTATAAAAACCTTGAAAAGTATGATAAAGCCCTCGAATGCTTTAACAAAGCTTTGGAAATCAGCACCGAACTGGGACTGAAAGATGTGGTTTATTACATTTACGGGAATTTGGGCATCCTTTATGCCACACAGGGTGACAAAAAACTGGCGGAATCCTATTTTAAAAAGTTGTTGCAGATTTCACGGGATGAAAAGGATGAGGTAGTTGAAGCATTCGCCATGGTTTCGCTGGGCGATTTTAATGTGGATATCGAAAATTACCAGGAAGCGCTCAGCTATTACCATCAGGCACTCGAAATGGCTGATGCGGTAAATGCAAATTATTCCGGGCCAAAGTCCCTGTTTTTCGCCAATGTTTATGCCGGAATTGGAAAGGCACAGTATTTTTTAAATAATTATGACACCGCCATCGATTATCTTACCAAAGGATTCGAAAAAGCAAGTGAAACAGGTCAGCTAAGCATTGTAGCCGAAAGTGCCGATAAGCTTAGTTATGCTTACGAATTTCGGAATCAGACAGCTTCTGCTTTGAAATATTCGCGGATTTATCAGGCTACCAGGGATAGTCTCCAGAATATGGATAATGTGAAGCGGGTTACTGAAATAGAAATGCAGAATAAATTTGACAAACTCATGGCCGAAAAAGAGTTTGAACAAGCTCTGAGCGATGCCAGACAAAAAAGGAACGAAGCAATTTACCTCCTCATCATCGGCGGGTCATTTTTGGGGCTTGTGATTTTCCTGTTGCTTTTTCTGCTTCAGAAAAGCCGGCATAAAAGAGTTAAACTGGAGTCAGAAAACCTGCAGCTCGAAAAAGAAAACCTTTACAACGACCTCGCCTATAAAAATAAGGAACTGACCACCAATGTGATGTACCTCCTCAAAAAGAATGAACTCATCCACAGCGTGTGCGATAAACTCAAGAAAGCAAAAATGAGTTTTAAAGTCGAAAACAGAATTTTGGTGGAAGATGTGATCAGGGATCTGGAATCGGCTTCGAAAGGAGATATCTGGAAAGAATTTGAATTGCGCTTTCAGGAAGTCCATTCAGATTTTTATAAAAAACTTAACGAACTTTTCCCAAATCTCACACCCAACGAACTCAAATTGTGCGCTTTTCTGCGGCTGAATATGTCATCCAAAGACATTGCCGCCATCACTTTTTTATCGGTAAACAGCATCAATATTGCGCGACACCGGCTACGGAAAAAACTCAATATTGAGCAGGAAGAAAACCTGATTATCTTTCTTTCGTCGCTATAAAAAAACCCGTCAAATCAACGACGGCTACAATTCAAACCTTACGTGATAAAAATCTATGTGTCCGGTCTAAAAAGGTGTCCGAGATTTAAGAAATGTGGCTAAAGCCCTAATTGTCACGCATATCAATTGCCCCGACCTTAAGGTCGGGGCAATTGAAGATCAACCACTTACCGGGCTTTAGCCCAAAATTAATAGTTTTTAGACTGGACTCATCTATGCCAATCCTTTCTATCTTTGTTACCTGTCCGATTATTGACAGATCAGTGTTCTTTTGGTAGCAGAAAATGAATTATTCAGCCCAAACAATTTACTGCATAAAAAAATAATTCATTTCTGCAAAACTGCACAAAGCACAAAATTTCCATAACAATTAACCGGTAAAATTTATAATACAAAAATTAACCAATATCCCGCCAATTAACCATTCCAGCCATTTCATCCAGTATAAATTCTGCCTCTTTTTATTATTTCCGGTTTTGCTGCGAATACTACATTTTAAATTACCCGGCAAAAGTTTTTGTATTATTTTTTATAAATACTTGCAATTATCGAATTTCCATTTTAGCTTTGGATTCTTTTTTAAAGATGAAGTTCAATTAATTTTTTTAAGACAATGGTTTCAGTTCAAAACTTCCGGGAACACAACCAATTCCAAACAGGGATGGGTTTTGGATTTGATGAAACGATGAAAGAGAAAGTCCACTCGACGGATTGGTTGATGAGACACGAAAAAAATAAAATAATAAAAACATCAAAAAGTAACAAGTTTTTGCAGCATTTGGTTAGTTAGCAAACATTTTAAAACAACATACATCATGAAAATTATTAATTATCACAATCAAGAGAATTCAATAAAAGTTAAGATTGAAATTAACGGAATTGAATTATGGAAATATAGTTATATGGCTGATGAGCCTTTTAATAACTCTCCAAAACTTCATAAAATCCCTATTCATGAGCTGGGAAAGGCTATAAACCTTGATAGAGACGCACACTATTGGAAGATTTATTTGGCAAATTATAATGATGTAAATAAAGAGGTTGAAGTGTCTATTAAATGGTTTGAACAAGAGATTGAAATAGCCTGCTGGATACCCGAAGAAGCTGATGATAATGGTAAAGTTATTGTAAAAGCAAACGCAGGTATTGAAATTACGGATTCAAGTTATTTTTTAAAATCTTAAAATTTAAACAATGAAAACAAGAATATTATTCATTATATTATTTTGTACGATTACAATTGGAGCTTGGGCTCAATCCGATACATTAGAAATCAAAGATTTTTATCTTGATTTTGCAACTCCTGAAATATCTGCTTTCTCAATTATGGATATTGAACCAAGTGCCATCAGTAAACCGGGTAATATCAAGGAATTTGCTTTAGGCATAACCAATTTTGTCAATTCAAAAGGAGATTTAAAAGCGGGACTTGCAGTTGAATGGGCTCCACTTATGACTTTTGATAAGAAAACAGGAAATTGGATTAATAAATCTGGCAAACAGAATAAGTTCGAATGGAAAAATATAACAACTTCATTTGCTACAACAAATGATAGTACAAATGTAAAACTATCAGGTGCGTTGCGATTTTCTCCGATAGATAGAACTAATCCATTGAATAACAAAGAATGGATTGATTCAATTAGTAATTACTTTTATTCTGTTATTAATCAAAGAGATATTCAGAATCAAAAGTTGGATAAAGCTAAACAGAATTTTACCAAAAGAGTTATTGATACGTTAATTCATATTGGTGTTCCAATGAATTTATTGGATGAATTGTCAAAACCAATTGATGCGGCAAAAACCTATCGTCTTAATAGCTTAAAAGCAAAATATGATACGAGTGGAGTGTTGTATGATAGAAATATTATAAGTGAAGATGTCTTTAATGATTTGAAAATGAGTTTTGATGATAATAATTTATCAGGTTTGTTTAGCCAGAATCAGGAAAAACTAAAAAGTCTTTGTCTATATTTTACAGATATATTTTATCAGCATCATTCTGGTTCTTCTTTTCAAACTGAGTTTAATCTTCATATTTTAAAAATGAAAGAAGATTTTAAGAAAAAAAATTGGAATAAGTGGGCATTACAATTAAGTGGTGGAGGCTTATTTAATTCTGAGAAAGCTACTTTAAATGATTTGAAAGGAAAATATTATGCTTTGGCCTTTTCGACAGGCTTTCCTTTAATACAAAAAAATTGGTTTAAAGGAACATCTTTTAATTCTTTTTTGCGCAATCATTCCCAGATTCTATTTCAATTAAAAAGCGTACAGTATTTTACACCTGACTCTATTACTAATAACTCACTATTCTTTGGTACAAGAGTATTACTTGGCAATTATGATAAACGCTTTTCCTTTGAAATAGCATATATTGGTTTTTCTAATGAGTTGACAGATATAGACAGTAAAGGAATACGCTATTCAATTGGAACTGAAATTAAAATAATGGATAATTATTGGTTAGAATTGGCAGTAGGAGGTCAGAATTTTAAAGATGAAACAGGGTTAAATATTTTACCTACTTTTGCATTTAGACATGCCTTTGGAAATGAGAATAGGTACTTTAAATAAAAAAACGTTCGCTAACACAACACCTATACCCAATGCGGGTTTCAGAGGTTTGTATGCAGCAGTTCCCTCAGGCAAGTTCTGTGCGGTGGGATACAAACGCAGCCACGCAATCCGGCACTGTGCATAGCTGCAACCGTTAGCGGCAATAAATGATACTATGGAACAATATTTTGTGAGCCTATTTGGGACATTGTGCGGACTTTTTTTAAAGGACTTTCTGTTTGTTCATTACTTTGACAACCTGAGGGAGCGAAAAACACTTGCAAAAGTTTCAAAAAAATATAAAGACCCAATTTTGTTATCTGCTTTGGAAATAACAAGTCGATTAAATGATTATATCGAAAACTATAGTTTCTGGTGTAAATACTCAACAATCGATACTCTATTTGATAAGATAGACAAAACGCAGACAAATTATATTACAGACCCATATTTTTTGAATTATAAAATTATTAGCACTCTTTATCGATTTTGTTCTTTTTTTGCTTGGTTAGAACTGTACAGACAAGAAATTACTTTTTTGGACAGCCACTCAAAAGGTTCAAGTTCAAAATCTTTGACACTAATTGCAAATATAAGAGAAGCAATTGCAGATGGACAATTAATCAAATACGACGATTGGGACTCCTGGACAGATGCCTTAATCTTTCGTGAAGAATTAAGGGCTATTGGAGAAGGTATGATTGAGAAAGACAAGGACCAAAGAAACATTATTGGTTATGGAAAGTTCAGAACATTAATCAGTCAATATGAAAAAACAAGGGAACCACTATGGTTAAATCCCGCCATAAACTTTTTCATGAACTTAAAACTAAAAAAAAAGATTTTAGACTTGAACGTTTTAAAATAATGAGCAATGCTTTAGTTGAATTGTCTAAATGCTTGGATAAAGAATATTTTGAACAACATAACAAAAAGACCTTATAAGTTTACAGCCGCTAAACACATAGAATGATAGCCAAAAAGCCCAACTACAAAAGCCCGGAAGTTACTTACACACTTCCGGGCTTTTTGGCTTATCAAACGCTATAGCAAATGCGGGTTTCAGTGGTAATTCAAGCATTTCGCCCCCGCTCAAACCTCGGTGTATTTCTTCAGGATAGTAACCCGCAATCCCTTACTGCTGCTACACTCAATCGTCGAACGAAACCCCTTACTAAGCTGGTTATGAAGTTTTAATCGTCTGTGCTTCACCCTTCAGTATTTTAAACGAACTAATCATCCGCAAAACACACCGATTTCTCAATTAAACTCCACCTCCCCACACCAGCAGCTATCCGAAATATGCTCAACCTTCATTTTGGCACCGATGAACTCTTGAGTGATAAAGCAAACGTACCCCACCACCGTATTACCCTTCTGTTCTTCCGGAAATTTGATGGTTACCATGCCATCCGAACGTTTTCCCGCATCCAGCGACCAGTAAGAATAACCTGTTATTGGGAAAAACAATAAAACAGCCACCACATCATCCCCATTCGCCTTTCGGCTTTTGCTTTTACCTTCCCACTTCACACACACACCATTTTCCCCATCCCGAAGTAAGCTTGCGCTTTTTGTACCATGCAAATTCCCGCGGCTTACCCGCGAATTCGCATAATCCAGCGCAATGTCTGGATAATCCCCTTTTAATGCAAATTGCAGATTGTACGACACCGCCGCATTGTATGCCGACCTCCCAACAGCCAGGCCCCCAAATCCAAGCTTGATAAACGGGAGTATGGGCCGCAGAAACTGTTGAATCATCGCAAATCGCATCCTTTGTGCCAACTGCTTTTCGGTGTTGGGATGATTCACCTTTTCGGGAAGCGACCGTAAATAGGTTTTACCGTATCGCTTGCAAATAACAACATCACCAATCCGGCCTGAAACCTTTAATAATGTGCCGCTAATTAACCTTGCCATAATAGTTTTGGATTAATATTCAAACACCATCAAAATTAAGCAGAAAAAACCTTATTCAGTATCCAAATTCACGGTTCTTCAATCAATGTTCTTACCTCTTCAACTTAAAATCAGACGCCAACGGTTAACCTGTCAGTAACGGTTAACCTGTCAGCGTCGTTAGACCTGACAACGTTAAAACAATTACAACTAAATTCATCCCCTTCTTATCAATCCAGGTAAAGTATTATTCATAACCCTGCTCACATTCCAGTTAAAACGACCGTCTTAAATTTACACGCAAAAATACCCATTGCACTGCAACAAAAGCCCATAACAACACAACGATTTTCGCCCCGGTCCAACCAGTTTTATTACGACAATATTTACCAGGAGCGCTACATGGGGCTGAAATCGGAAAATCCCGAAGATTTTATCGAAGGCTCTCCTATCACGTATGCCAAAAATCTTCAGGGCGACCTTTTAATTGTTCACGGCACCGGCGACGACAATGTTCATTATCAGAATTCCGAAGCCCTCGTTAACGAACTGATCCTTCACAACAAACAATTCTAGGTTATGCCCTACCCCAACCGTTCACATGGCATTTACGAAGGCAAAAATACCACACGCCACATTTATACTTTACTTACAAATTACCTGATGGAGCATGTTAAAGCCGGTGGTGTTGCAAGGTAGCATTTGTACAAGATAAAAGAGTGCCAACGGACAAATGATAAAATGTGCTCTTAAGGTTTCATCAATTGGTCTTGAGCGTTTCATCAATTGGTCTCCGAGAGTTTCATCAATTGGTCTCTGATGCTTTGATCAAATGCTCTCTGAGATTTTGGGTAAATGGTTTCCTGTTCTATTGGTGAACCATTGCACAAAACACATTCAACCCCGGATTAACAGCACAATTACCTTCTGGTAAAAAAATGACTAATTTTGGAAAAATTTATTGATCATGGAAAACAGAAACCTGATAAGATTTGACTGGGCAATTAAGCGGCTTTTACGAAACAAAGCAAGTTATTTGGTATTGGAAGGATTCCTGTCGGAATTATTAAAGGAAGATGTTGAAATACAGTCGCTGCTGGAAAGCGAAAGCAACAAACAGTATGAAAACGACAAGTACAACAGGGTTGACATGCTTGTCAGAAACTCGAAAGGCGAATTGATCATCATCGAAATTCAGAACCAGAGCGAATATGATTATTTTCACAGGATGGCTTACGGGACTTCAAAGGTTTTAACCGAATATATTTCAGTTGGCGAGCCTTATTCCGCTATTAAAAAGGTGTATTCTGTAAATGTTGTTTATTTCGACCTGGGGCAGGGACAAGATTACGTGTATCACGGTAAAACCGACTTTTTTGGCATTCACAATTCCGACAAATTACAGCTTTCGGAAAAACAAAAGGAATTGTTGGGTAAAATCGAACCTTTTCAGATTTTTCCGGAATATTACGTTATAAAAGTCAATCAGTTTAACGATGTTGCAAAAAACACGCTTGACGAGTGGATTTACTATTTCAAGAACAACGAGATCAGGGAAGAATTTACTGCAAAAGGGATAAACCAGGCAAAAGAACTGTGGAGAGTAGATAAACTGACCCCTGAAGAGAAATTAAGCTATGCCGACCACATAAAGAATTTGCGAAATGAAGCCAGCCGGTTATGGACGCTAAAAATTGATGCAGAGGATCGTGTAAGAAAAGAGGAAAAATCTCAAATTGCAAAAGGCATGAAAAATGAAAATATTCATTTAGAGCTCATTGTAAAATTAACAGGGTTAACAAAAGAAGAAATTGAAAGCCTTTAGAACGCCCACAATGATTTCTCAAACGCTCTCCGAGAATTTCATCAAATGGTCTCTGATCGTTTCATCAAATAGTCTCCGGCGATTTCATTAAACGCTTCACGGACGAAGTATCGAATTATTCCCAAAGAGCCTTTCATAAAATTGGCAACCAGTAAAAATACTTTTAGAAATATTTCAGACAAACAGATGATTTTTCTACTTTTGTTGCACGGGAAAAGTTCCGTAAATTAAACAATCAATGAAAACTAAAAAACTATGGCAGTAAAATATCTACTCGTGCAGAAAGGTAATACCGGAGATGCCGCAGCGCCAAAGAAGTTCTGCGCCGCACCGGCGCCACGTAACAAAACCACCGTAAAAGACATAAGCAAGGACATCTCTGAAATTTCGCCGCTCAATTATGGCGACATCAGCAATGTGCTGAACAACTTTGCTCAGCTCATCCCCAAATACCTGTCTAACGGCAACATCGTTTCGCTGGGCGAGCTGGGCAACCTTCGCCTCAACTTCAGCAGCGAAGGCACCCTCACCAAAAATTCCTTCTCACCTGCTAAAATAAACAAGGTTAAGATCAATTTATACAATAATATTATTTAAATTCAATATTTGAGCCTTTAATAATCATTTTAATATTTTTAACAAAATACATGGAAAAATTTTATACAAAATATTTTGACCTTTTAAATGTACTCTATGGGAATGATTATCAAAAAATTTTAGCCATACTTAATCTGTCAGTGCGCGTTGAGGAATTAGAAGAAAAACATCGAAGTGACATTGTAATACATACTGGTTTTATATTTAAAACCCAAAATGATGAAAAAATGGAATTACTATATGACTCAAATTGTGTTTTAAGACAGATTCAAAATAAATACTTTCCAGTTAAACCAATCAATGGATTATGGCTTACTTATGGTAATTATAATAAAACGCATTACAGTAAAGCTTTTCCTGCTTTTCGGTCTTTTATTCATCCCTTCATTGAACGACTCAGTTATGGGGGTGAACGTTGGAGTAATATACATATTTTTTTAAGAAATAAAGAGGAGAAGTATATAGTTTCTACAGTTGCCGGTGAATTAACTTTAGAAAGGACGATGATAAAAGATGATTTTGGGGAAATAGTAATTGAAGAATATAAAAGTTTGAACTCTGAGAAAAAAATTAATACCTTTAAATTCTTTGAAAATGAAAAAATTATAAAAGAATTTCCGCTTCATAAAAATCTTGATAGGATTGTTTTTTTTGATGGTAAATCTTTTACAAAGTACCTCACAGAATCTGAACAAAAAAATAGAATTATCAAAAAGGAAGATTACAGTGAATATGAAAAGGAAGTTGAATTTGAAGATATTATTGATGAAGAAGAACCAATAAGTAATCAAGAAAGGCACGGAAAATATTCAGGAACATGGGCACAAGATGTAGAAGGGTTAAGTGATAATTTTATCGATGATGTGCTAGATGGAAATCCTGAGGCTTATTGGAACATTGATTAATAAGAATTTTTTTAATTATTTTAATTTCGCTTGTTGATTGTCATTTATTAATTGTTTGTAAGTTCGAAGATAGTTTATTAAATGATCTCTGATGGTTTGATGAAATGGTTTGCGCTTGTTTTATTGAACAGACATTTTTTTCTTTAGAAAACCATTAAGATTATTTGAAAATCCAGAACGATTTTTTAGCATCTGACAAGGATTGTTTCAGCGAAGAAACCGACAAACAAAATTTATAGAATGGTAGTACTGACACAAACCTTAATAGTTCTTTTTATTTAATATTTCAAAACCAAACCTTTACATTACCTGGTACTTTTGCATTAAAAAATATGAAGAAAGAACGTAAAAAAGCGCTGCAGAGAGTCATTGCACAATTGGAAAATCCGTATCCGGATGACAACATGATTTCATCCTACCATGATTTTCTTAAGGTGCGCCATTATTTGCGTTTTTTTCAATTCAATCCCATTGTTTTTGCCAATCTTCTAAGAATCACTATTGAGTCATGGGAATCAAAAAAAAGGGTCAATCGCCTTGCCCTGATAATAACATTAAAACAATATTTTAAACGGACATTACAAGAATCAATAAATGAAGACAATAGTAAAAACAGAATAATAAAATTCCCCCTTTCGCCCGATACTAAAAAGATGCTATTCAATTTATTCAAATTAACAATTAAGGAAGGCAAACGCATCAGTGAAAAGCAGCTTCCAAAAGCAATTGCCGTGTGCAACAATATGTTTATCAATATGGAGCTTAGTGAAACCGAACAAGAATGGCTTTGCAACAATGCATCGGTTTCTGAAACTGTATTAAACCGGGTATTAAGATATCCGGTTAAATCTGATATTATCAGTAGTTGGGCAAAAAACAATTTTCAGAATAATAGTTTCAGAAATCGCAGAGCAGAAATAATTGGTTGGGTATTAGACCAGGAACCCAATTTTGAAGTTGAAAAACAAACCATCATCGACGATTTTAATTACTTGCATAAAAGTGATTTGGAAGCAGTAAGACGATATGATGACGAAATTATTGCCAATAAAATTATTGAAAGGGAATTCCGTGATTTTCTACCAAAGAAAAAACAACAACCGTTCGATTTTTCCGAAGGTAGTTTTCATGATGACGAAATGATCGAATTGTCAAAACCCGAATTAAAATTATCAAGCAGGATTTATCCGGTTCCTTACAAGGATTTAAAAAAATATCCGGGAGGCATTCCTGATTTTGAAAAGTTGAGACAACGATTTTTTTCCGGGGTTGAAAGAATTCATAAATCAACAATGATTTCAGCCATCGGTTATTCACGACTTGACAACGACACAAAATCAGTCCTGCTAAAAAAATACTGTTTTAAAGAGACATGGGATTTATTGTTTAGAATTAGCAAGAAAAACAAAAATCTCAGCTTTTTAAAATGGTTATTAGAACAGGAAAATTGACTACTTAAAATCCAAAGGAGATGAAAAAAGCCGGGAAAGCCGGAACCAAAGAATATTTTTATTCATGGATTGAAAATGGAAAAGTCAACATTCATTTATCATCAGTATTCAAAATAAATGAAACCGATCTGGGCCGGAAAATCCATCTGACCAATTTTATACGATGGTTTTATCAAACGGGCTCAGAAAGTTTCATCAAATGGTCTTGAGGGTTTCATCAAATAGTCTCCGATGATTTAATCAAATTGTCTCCGATGGTTTCATTAAACGCTCTCCGATGGTTTAATCAAATGGTTCCCGCGCTAAGCGGCATTTGCAATGCCGCTTCTAACACTGTTGAATTTGTAATTCAACAAAACTAAATTTGGTAATTTCCAATTAATTTCATCATTTTTCCAACCCGGTATCGGTGGTATTTTTGAGCGGGCCGCAAATTGGCGGATCGAACAGTTTAGGCTGTACAAGCACATATTCAACCCTTTCAGGGCTGTCAACATCCCTTACCATCACTACCACCGGTTTCACCAGCGGTTATTCAAATTAAAGTCCTTCGGACTTTTTCAACCGCCACAAACAATGACATTTGCAAACCCATTCACCAGCAATTCCATTTTATATTCCGGTGCGCTGCACCTCCAAAACCACGATTATCATTTTTTACTAACAATATTACGCCACCCTGTGGCTTGCTTTGCGGTTTTATGATGCAACAAATCACAGGTGCAGCGCACCAAAATAGAAGTAGCACGAAAACCAGGAAATCACATGACTTTCACAGACTATTATTGTTTCCACGAC
>CAJATL010000083.1 GCA_903944895.1 uncultured Bacteroidota bacterium | reverse complement strand
GACTTCCTGTAGCCTGGTTGCTCCATGACTGATTCTGACGAAAATCAGGTTGTACAACCTGAGGAATTGAAAAGCAATATTCCACCAAACATTCTGACCGGCTAAATAAAGTTCATAAAAATATTTGGTCATGTCGTTTCGAACCCTTAGCGCGACATCTCCACCAGCAGTATCCCGGTGTGAAAAATGACCGTATTCATGAGCCAGGACAGCCTTGAAATCGTTTTGTTTAAAATCTTTAAGAACGCCAACCCCCAAAATGAGAATCCGTTTCGCCTGATCTTTGAGTTTTTCCTTCCATTTTCCGCGTTCGTAAACCGCAAGATCGGTGGTTGCGGTAATGCGAATTTCATCAATGGGGCGTGTGTTCATCGTTTGCGCAACTTCCTTTGCAAGCTTGAATAATCCGGGAGCCTCGGCCTCATTCAGTTCACGCCCCGGGTCGGTATATTTTACCCTGATGAGCAGCGATCGGATCATGCTGTAAATCGTGACCAACGAACCCACCAATAAAATCAACATGAGTTGTATCGGGAGACGTCCGACAAGAAAAAAAACATAAAACAGCCCTGCCACCAAAGCAACCACAAGAACCAGGATGATCGGAAGAGAAATGTAATAATACACCCCACCGATATTTATCAAATAGCGGTAGAAGCTCCTGATTATTTGTTCCATCCTCGTCATTTCGATGGAATGATCGTGACGCTCCACCGAAAGCAGCGTGATGTTCGAGAGGAGTTTGCCGACAAGGAACAGCAATAAAAGGCCCACCATCCAGGCTATTACCATCCATAAAAAGTAGGTTGCATATTCCTGTGGCCTGAGTTTACTTTGTACTCCTGAATCGAGGAATTTCTGTACGCTTTCCTCTGGAAGCCCCTTCTCTTTTGCAATTAAAATTTCGTTTTTTGCCTTTTTCCATTCCCCATCAGCGGAAGCTAAAATGGCGGCAAAATAATGCGAAACCATTTCATCAGGATATTTCTGCATAAGTCGAGATGTAGCTGATCGGAATTCGTCGATGTTTTCTTCCTCAAGGGCTATCCAGCCAAGTAAAGTTGCAAAATCAGGATCATCGCCATTTGATAAAAATTCTCCTTCCTCAGCTAATTTTTTTGCTTTGCTCAGGTCCTGGGTGCCTGGGTTTGGCTGAAAATAGCAGTTTGCGAGTGAAAGCAGATTATATCCTGAGCGGTTAATCTCAATTGCTTTTTCACATAGCGCGATTCCTTCCTGTGTTTTTCCTAAGCGGAACCAAATCCCTCCCAACCGCCGGAGGATAACATCAAATGTTGGCGCCTTTTGGTACACCAACGAATACAAACTATCTGCCAGTGCCAAATCATCCTGATCCATGGCCTCAGTACCGGCTTTGAATATCGCGACCAACGACGGATCAATGGCGGCAAGCTGGTTTTCGATTTTTCCTTCCTTTTCAGGATCACGTGTGGAATTTTGTGCATTTAATTGTATCGAAACAACCAAAAGCAACATCACAAAAACGAGGTTTAATTTTTTCATTTTGATTTTTATTTTGATTGATTAATTGTGAAAATTCGACGAAATATGCACGGATAAGTTCGCAGGAACGCTGGAAGGGTAGGGTAGTCAGATGTTTTTGGAGTAGTGCTTTTTGAAAAAGATTTGGATTGGTGAGGTTATTCATATGATCATAACCACAGGAGGTTTCTGGATATTTTGTGAAAATATGTTGGTTTGTTTTGAAAAAGGCGTTTGTTAATGCCTTGGGAAAAACCAGATAAAGCAAAACCAATTTCAGGATTTGCGAGGTAATTTTTGAATTTACTCCTGTTTTCATAAAAGGGTTTTTAAACAGGAGGTAAAGGTATGAAAATATATTACTGGCAATGAATGAATTTAAAAATCATTTTTTTTGGGTAATATCCGGTAAAAGGATAATCTCAGGATTATTTGAAAAATGCTTCAGATCCGCCGGTTGGCGAAGAGAAATCTCAAATGTTTCACCGAACTGCAATATTTTCTTTAAACCCGGTACTTCCCTTGGTTTAAGTACAAGGCAAGCCGCTATATAATGAAATATCAGATGCCATCAAACAGTTCCCGCGAACGTAATAAGAGAAACTTATGACTTTGATTAATTTGCCCCTCCCGACGAGGCTTTGCAGGTTTTTTACTGTAAAATAAAATAAGCTGAGAAGGCTGAGAATGATCCAAAGGTTTTCTTGAAACCGCTCTTCAGCTTTGTTTCAGCAATTCATTGCTTTTGAAGGTGTCGTTTTCGTTATCAACCTTAGTGGAAAATAATTTCAACCTGTGTTAATGATATTTTGCGAATCGACAATTTCTGATGATAATATTTGCCAACACCTTTGGCCAGCCCTACAACAAAATCAATAAGCCCCCTTGTCGAAATGTAGGTCAAAATGAGCGTATTTTCGTCTTTCCAGTCATACGCAAATTTGGGTGGTCGGGCATTTGGAATGTTATTTGTTACTTTCGTATGGATTTCACTTAATTTAATGATGAAGTCTTTTGCAGTTGAATTGGTACCGTAGTATGGTTTATACATCTTTAAAGCATAAGAATTCATCCAGTGATCACCAAAATAATCGGCAAGTTGCTCCAGTTTGAGGTTTAAAATCCGGCATGAATTTTTCACTACGTTCATCACCACGGCATCTTCAAGATCAACGGATGCCAGAATTGCCATATTTGGATTCAGACCTGATGCTGTCATAATTTCATTCCATTTAGGCACTCCAAATTTGGAAACAACCACTTCTTTTAAGCAAATAGCTATTACACCTTTCATCTGATAAGATTTTAGTTTTTAATAAAATAAGTCCATTTTGTATCCCCAAAGTATTGCATCAAAGATAAACAAACAAGATTAACTAATGAAAATAGTTTTTGTGTGCAGATATGATCGGGAATACTTTTTTTATGCTCGTGAAGTTGCAGTTTGCCCGTCGATTGTCTGTTTGAACATTTGGGATAAAATAAAAAAACCACCTGCATGAATTTTTTGCAGATGGTTTTTTTAACCTGAATCAGTAATCTTATTTCTTCAGTTTATCGCCGATCAGTTTAATTTTCATGATCTGAAACATCACATAAATAATAAACGACCAAACAGTAATTGCTCCTCCGGCAAAGGTTATCAGCAGCCAGATCGGAACATAATCGTTGTTTTTCCAGAGTGACCTGCGCTCGGTCCAGTAATTTTTTGGATTTTCCAAACCCCAGCTAACCTGTTCAGAAGTTTCGGCAGGGTTAAAATCCATGTCATCGATACTTGCAACGATGGTGAGGGCGCCGTTTTCATCACCGATTATGCCATCAGGAAAAGTAATTGTTGTTTCTCCGTTGGCATCTGTCGAATGTGGAGCATCCACGGCAACAGCCATATTTCCGAAATATCGTTTTGCAAAAAAGCTGACTTTGATATTTTCGAGCGGCACTTGCTGCTTGTCACTCGTAAGCTCGAGAATTTTAGCAGTAACTTCTTTCGAACCGCTTTGTTTATTGATAGCTAGTTGAACGATGGCATTTCTTTTGGCAATGATTGCTTTTTTTGCACTCAGGTTCCTAACATAATTAATAACGCTCCAGATTTGTTCGGGTGGTGATGCTTTAAAACTGAGCATCTGCCCGCGGCCGGTTTGCATTTTCCAGAAAATGGCGCCATCGGTTTGCAGAAGGAATTTTTCGGTAGTAAGATTTGCTGCTTTGATAAGTCCATCGCCGCGGCCCTTTTCGCCGTGGCAGGCTTTACATGCTGCGTTGTAAAATGCCTTGCCTGCTTCGAGTGATTCTTTGTTTGACTCGACAGGATTTTGAACTTTTGATGCCGATTCGGGAGCATCCCATGGTGGAAAATCTTGTGAAACAGCAAGAAAACTCGTGCAAAGGAATAGAAAAATCGTTGCGCCTGTTTTATATATCAGATTCATTTTCGTTCGTTTTTTCGATTACTATTTAATATTTTTTGTAGCGGTAGCTTCGTGATTTTCATGCTCTTCAGCAACTTCCCAGATCGGAACAACCGGAAAAACCCTCACCAGCAAAGTAATAATAAGGATGGCAATTGCAAAGGTTCCAAGTGTAATGGTCAATTCGGTGTAGGTTGGCACATAATGATGGAAGCTTTCGGGAACATTCTGTATCGGAAACTGCGGATGAAATTGAGTGGGGATTACAATCAAAACCCGCTTTGCCCATGCCCCGATCAATACAAAAATTGCGATAACAAAAACTGGCAGGGGCTTGCGCATCGGTCTGAAAAGCAACAGAATAATTGGTAAAACCAAACCAAAAATCTGGGTCATCCAAAATGAAGGAGCTTCCTGACCAAAAAATAATTCATGGAGGTGCGCGCCTTCCAAACGGCTCCAGGCATATCCAGGAACAAGATATTCGTTAATATTAAAATACAAATAAACCATGGCTGTCAGGAAAAGTAATTTGCCCATTTTATTAAAATGGTCGTCGGTAATATAATCCTGCAACTTCTGGCGTGTTCTGAAAACATACATGGCAATTAATACGGCAGCGCTTCCGGCTACAAAAGCACCGGCAACAAAGTAAGGCCCAAAAATCGTGCTGTGCCAGCCCGCTCTGCTGTTTACAGCAAAAAGCCACGAAGTAACCGTGTGAATCGAAAAGGCAACAGGCAGGATCAGAATGATCATAATTTTCATCGATTTTTTCAGCAATGCCCATTGTTCTTTTGTTCCCTGCCAGTTAAGGGCAAGTACTTCATATAATTTTCGTTGCCATTTCGGGGCGTCGGTCATCCGGTCGCGAAGGATGGCGATATCCGGAATTAATGGCAGATAAAGTAAAATAAGGCTGATAACAAGGTAGGTGTTTACCACGAAAAAGTCCCACACAATCGGTGATGAAAGTCTTCCGTTAAGAACAATATTTAAAACCCTGTCGGGACGGCCCATGTCGATAACAATGGTGGCACCGGCCATGGCGATGGCTGCAAGAGCGATAAGTTCCGATATTCGGGTTAGCGGAGTTGACCATTTCTGATCGAGCAATTTAAGGACAGCTGAAATTAACGACCCGATCAGGCTCACTGCTACCCAAAAAACAAAGCTGGCAATGTACAATCCCCATGACGAATAATCGCGCATGGCCGTCAGGCCAAGTCCGGTCATCAATTGATGGCCGTAAGCGAAAGCCGCCAGCAAAATCATTATAATCAATACCCTGATCCAAACCTGGTTACCGAAAGTATTTTTATGCAAAGGCCTGATCAGGTCTTCCCTGATCTGTTCGAATTTTTTTGTTTCTGTTGTCATTCTTACTTTACTTTTTACAATTCACGAATAACCTGATTATGATTTTTTATACGTTTCCGGGATGGTAGTTTCGACCGGCTCATAAGGGAAATTCCGGTTCTTTGGTGGCAGATAATAAACCTGTGGTTTGGTGCCGAGATCTTCAAAATTGGTGTAACCGGCATTTTCCTTAATCAGGTCGCTGAATTTGCGGGTTTCTTTGGAGGTTCCGTTGGTTACAGCATCTTCCATTTTATCACCAAACCAATAAACACCGTTCGGGCAGGCCGAAACGCAGTAGGGTAGTTGTCCTTTCCTTAGTCTGTCGGCACTGAAAAGACATTTGGTGATGGTACCTTTTTTTTGCGGAACATTGAGTTCGACATCGTAAACCCTTTCTTTTTGTTCCTCGGTATAGTCAGGTTCGAACCAATTGAACATTCGTGCCGAATAAGGGCAGGCAGCAACGCAAAACCGGCAGCCGATGCAACGCTCATTATCGATCAGTACGATGCCATCCTTGCGTTTAAAGGTTGCGTTTACCGGACAAACTTTGGTACAGGGTGGATTATCGCAGTGGTAGCAGGGCTTTGGCATATAATACGGCGCAGTACTTGGAGTATCCTGCATCTGTAGAACGTTAATGTGGTGCTGATGTGGTTTCAGCTCGTGCGCATTTTGGCAGGCTGCCATACATTTACGTGCATTTTTACATTTGGATAAATCGATCACCATCACCCAATGATGGCCAACCAATCCTTCGCGCCCACGTTCGGCAAGCTCGCTTAGTTTTTCTTTGCGCACCCGGTTAATTTGTGATGGGTCCACCTGAACCAGTTCTCCTGAGGCAGTGAGCAGATAGACCATTTCTCCGGTGGTTTCCGGCTTGTCGGAACATGATGAAATTAACCCTGCTCCTGCAACTGCGGCAGCGCCAAATAAAGCGGTGCTTTTAAGGAAATTGCGCCTGGAATCGCTGTTTTGTCCG
>CAJATL010000082.1 GCA_903944895.1 uncultured Bacteroidota bacterium | reverse complement strand
CCGCGAAGGCCTGACCGCCGTAATCAGCGTAAAACTTTCCGAACCGCAGTTTGAAGGACAGACCAAGACCAAGCTCGGCAACAGCGACGTCCGCGGGATTGTCGAATCAATTATTAACGACGGCCTGGGTGAATTTCTCGAAGAAAACCCGCAGACCGCCCGTTACATCATTCTGAGCGAAACAGCGTGAAGCGAAGAATCTGCAACAAAAATTAATGCTTAATCGGTTAATAGTTCCAGAAAATATTAAAACCGGAAGTAATTCCGGTTTTTTTTATTTCTGAAAGTTTCTGACAATTTCTGAATTTGATTGTTTATTGACCAGACTCTATCATTCATCAGATAAACTGAATGATCGAATTACAAAGCCAAAATTTATAACTCAACTTTCGACAAATCGCTTATAATCAAAAATGGTGTTTTACTTTTATAATCAAATCAAAGAAAATGGAAAATAGCAAGAACTTACGTCCGCTGGGGCAAACAAAAATGATGGTAACCCCGATTGGGCTTGGCTGCTGGCAATTCAGCAAACAAAATAACATGGCAGGTAAATTCTGGCCCTCGCTCGACGATCAATTAATTAATAAAGTTGTTGCACTCTCGCTCGAAGGAGGAATTAACTGGTTTGATACAGCCGAAATTTATGGAAACGGGGCTTCAGAAACCGCACTCTCGAAAGCCTTGCAAGTTTCAGGAAAAAAGCCAGACGAAATCCTCATTGCTACAAAATGGTGGCCGATGTTCCGCTTCGCCTCAAATATCCCCAAAACCATCAACCAACGGTTAAATTTTCTGTCGCCTTTTGCGATCGATCTTCACCAGGTGCATCAGCCGTGGGGTTTTTCGAACGAAAGAAGCGAAATGAAAGAAATGGCTGAACTCCTCGAAAGAAAACTAATCAGGAATATCGGGGTTTCAAATTTTTCGGCTCAACAAATGAAGAACGCTGCTGAAACTTTAGATAAAAAAGGAATACACCTGGCTTCAAACCAGGTCAGGTACAGCCTGCTCGACCGAACCATCGAATCGAACGGCATCCTGGACATGGCCAAAAATCTTGGCGTTTCGATCATTGCCTATTCGCCGCTTGCCCAGGGAATTGTAACCGGAAAATTTCATGAAAATCCGCAACTGCTCAAAAACATAGGTTTCCGGAAATACAGTTCGCAGTTCAAACCTCAGGGACTGGAGAAAAGCCGTCCGTTGGTCTTGCTGGTCAAAGAAATGGCTCAAAAGTACCAGGCAACAGCCTCACAAATTGCACTTAACTGGGTGATCAACTATCATGGAAATAGCGTTGTGGCAATCCCGGGCGCAACCAAAGAAATTCATGTTAAAGAAAACACAGGCGCAATGAAATTCAGGCTTTCGAATGAAGATATGTTGCGCTTGGACCAAGCCAGTACGATTTTTAAATAACCGACCAACCCTCTTTTTCACTTGTGACCGGTTAAAAATATTCAAGTGTCCTGAAACCTTTGATTTCTTTAATCCGCCGGCTGGCGGATATTCTTACATCGGGGGTGGATTTTTTTCTACAATACTTTATCGCCTACGGCGAATTCCGCGTAGCGGATAAAGTATTGTAGAAACATGAGATGCGTAGGCTTTAAATATTCTCCGTAGGAGATAAACAATTTAGTCGGTCAGTAGTGATATTTTTAATACCCTCGGCTAAGCGGCATTTGCAATGCCGATTTAAATCCCGATAGCTATCGGGATTGAATTTACAATTCGACACAAAACATTATGTTTCGTCAGTCAAGTATTTTTTTTGGACAATTGCAAATTGTCCGGTGTTTTGAGCGGCATTGCAAATGCCGCTCAGCGGAGTTATTGGAAATTCTACGTTTACCATTCACCAATAATCACCTGGAAAATCAGCCATTTTCTTTTTCATTCCACCGATAGTAGCTTTTAATCTCCGATAAAATCTTTGCTTTTTTCCGTTGTTGAAAGATTTTTTTACTTTTGAATGAAATAATTATTGGCGCTTTTGATGATTCAAACAAATTTGAGTAAGTATGGCAAAAAGTAAAACACTAAAGGTCGAAAGTTTAGATATAGTCCTTTTTTCCCGTAACAATGAAGATTTCATTTCTTTAACCGATATGGCAAGGTATCGCGATGCTGAACGTACAAACTATATTGTCCAAAACTGGCTGAGAACCCGGAATGCTATAGAGTTTTGCGGGTTATGGGAGCAAATAAATAATCCGGGTTTTAAACGCATCGAATTCGATGCCTTTAAAAATGAAGCAGGCGCAAACAGTTTTACACTTACACCGCAAAAATGGATCGAGGCAACAAATGCAATTGGAATAATTTCCAAATCTGGCAGGTATGGTGGCTCATTTGCCCACCGTGATATAGCATTTGAATTTGCATCATGGCTTAGCCCACAATTTAAGTTGTATTTGATTACCGAATTTCAACGCCTGAAAGCCGATGAAAACGACCGCCTTAAATTAGATTGGAACCTCCAACGAACCCTTGCCAAAATAAATTACCACATTCACACCGATGCTATTAAAGAAAACCTGATACCCAACCAAATCACCCGGCAACAAGCTGCTTTTGTATATGCCAACGAAGCCGATATGCTCAATGTAGCCTTGTTTGGAACTACTGCAAAACAATGGCGCGAGGCCAATCCCGATGCCGAAGGTAATATCCGCGACGTGGCCACAATCGAACAACTGGTAGTATTATCCAATCTCGAAAGTATCAATGCCGTGCTCCTTCATCAGGGTTTGCCGCAAAGCGAACGACTGCTGCAACTCAACAACATTGCCATTACCCAAATGAAAAGCCTGGTACAAAACAGCAGCCTTAAAAAATTGAAATAGCCGAAAAAGAAACGGATTTCATTCTTCATTTCACATTGGTCTATGGAGATTCTATTTTACAGTAATTTTGTAATTTTACTCAAAGTAAAAAAATCGGTTTTAGGTCTTTGATATGACGTGTTGCATGGAGAATGAAAAAGCTTTTTAAGAATTTGCAAAAGACAAAAGTTGAATAATTAAAGTTTAATTATTGGATTTAGGACAGAGTGCTGAAATAGAAATAAAATGAGAAATATTATGGATTCAAACATTGAAATATTTAATCTTCATTGGCATAAATTTGCCAAAGACGTTGATAGTGAAACCAGCTTTCTTAGCACTTCAACGATTTTTTGGAAAGGTATTAGAATTGAAATCAAAATCCTTTCATTTTGGGGCAAGGATCTTGGTGGTTTTCGATCACATTTTGACTTTGATGTAAATGGCACAAAGTACAATTATAAAATGCTTGATACATATGCGAAAGGGACTTATGGTAAAATTCCAGAAATAGTATTTGAAACACAAAAATTGATTATCATTCCAAAACCAACATCAATTGAAGTATTTGAACAGTTAATCTAATGTATCATATTTCGTCTAATCATAAAGCAGAAATTTGATACCTTTGCTAAATCTTTTAAAAACAACTGGCTTATGATGGAGAAATACAATTTCGAGGATTTCAAGAAAGACCCATTAAACTATAATCAACAGTTTATTAATAAAATTGATAGTTTAAGTGAACTCTCTCAATTTTTTCAAAGAAACATTTCTGCGAATAACTTTAAGGGGTTAGGCTTCGGTTCCAATGAATTTTTATCGCGTTTTGAATTTTTAATAAAACAGTCAATCCTTACTTGGGTTAAAGAAAAGGATTTTGATGAGTTTAAAATGGCGCTAACAACCTACAATAATTTGTGCGTTTTTTTAGACACTAATAAAAATGGAGCGTTAAATCATTGGACAAGGGCACTGAATTTTTTTAATGTTTGTATCAATTTATTGCAATCAATTATTTCGTCAAACTCCCAAGAAAACTCTGCGTACAAAATTGATTATTTAAAAGCTATTGTAAATTCATTTGAAAATTATTTAATCTCCTTTGACCCCAACAATAATCAAGATTTCTACAATTATAGAATTGTTTTGATAAGAACAAAATTAGAGCATTTTGATGCTGATATATTAGATTATTTGACATTATTGGAACTAAATAAAAAAGCAAATCACAAATCAAATATTGATGAAGAAGATGAAGTATTTATTGATAGATTACTCCCGGATTTGATAAAAGAAATACCGAAAAATGATGTTTTGGACGTTTTGTTCCGATTTTCATTATTGTGTCCTAATAGTGATGTGATTAAAATCCTAAAGAATAAAGCAAGTGATGAAGGAATCGACATGAAATTGGTTGACATTAAAAAAGGCGTTATTGAAGCTAACCAAGGCCTAAGTGACGTAAAAAAACACACATCTTTAATTCCAAGCATAAAGGAAAGTACCGATCTTATACCTGAAATTCGAAAAATTCTCGAAACTGTTCAAAAAGACATTAAAAGCATCTATGAATTAAACCACCAAAATCTTGAAAATGCTATTAAAAGCGATAATTTTGACTTAATCGAAGAAAATTGCTCCAACATTTCAAACCAAATTAATACAAGTTTACATCAACAAGAAAATATTTCGAATTCAATTAAAGGATTTGATCTTAATTCTATTTCAGATAAACTAAATCATTTGAATGACGTATCAAAAAAAGATATTGCCATTGCAGAATTTCTCCTTGATAAATTTGAAAATTCTTCTTTAAGCATTCTACAAATATGTAAAGTACTTGAAAGAGAAATATTGTCAAATATCTTTATTCCGTTTAAAGAGTCAATTATTTCCAGCCACATAAATACGCCAGAACCTAATTCTCTGAATTTTACAGAAGTCGCCTATGAATTAAGTTACAAGCAATTGTATGGTTATGTGTATTTGAAAAAAGAGTTAACCCTTGGTAATTTTGGAAAAATATTAGGTGTGGCAAATAATCACCCAGAATTTGAAATGTTCGAAATTTTGAAGGATTATGTATTTCAGAAA
Organism: uncultured Bacteroidota bacterium; assembly: GCA_903944895.1. Lineage (GTDB taxonomy): Bacteria > Bacteroidota > Bacteroidia > Bacteroidales > 4484-276 > CAJATL01. Next base: position 7,798 of record CAJATL010000082.1, on the reverse strand, counting down.
TACACCTCAAATTATCAACTTATTTTAAAGTTAATTAAGAAAACAAGCGATGTAAAAGAATATGTCTCTGATCGATTATCAGTTACTTTATCAGAATTAAGAAATTATTGTGCACATCCAAAAGATTTGGTTTCAAATGATATTGATTCAATTTTATCGAAAGACCAGTACAATAAAGTTAAATCCTTTTTATTTTCACCACCAACTCAGTTATTGATTCTGATGTTGAATAATGAATAGAATCTAATTAATGGATAGTGAATAAATAATATCGATTACTCAATTTTAATAGAAGCATAAAAAAAATGAAACTGTGTGATGCCAAATTATAAAACCTAAACTAATTGGTTCTTTCACTAAAATAAATTTAAGTCATTTAATAAACGAACACTAATGATTGACATTGAAAACACTATTAACGAATATCTACGCAAGTTACCGCGTTGCACGAGATATGTAGTAATAACAAGTCCAAAATACGGTAAGAATGATTATAGATGTGAATTAATAGTATCAGTTAAAGATTTACTACCTTGGGCAGAAAATAATTTGAAAATTTTAAGTGGTACACACAAATCTGACAACGAAATTCATGCAGCAACTAAAGCGCTTCCTTTATGGCTTCGTAATGCTGATTTATTAAATCATAATTCATCATGGATCCCATATTATATGTATCGAGTAATAGAAGGGGGCATAAATGATTTTGTTGTGGCTAAAAAAGCAAAGATATTTTGCTGTGAATGCCAACATTTCGTAAAAGATATAACAATGGAGAAACTGGATTTCCGAAAAGAGGGGGATACATCATTGTGGACTGATGAATGGCATTGTCCACAAGGTCATTTATTATATTATCACGAAAATGAATTGAGGTTTTCATTTCTTTATGGAACTCGCAAATAATCAGAGATAGATTAATAATAAAGCACCAAAATGATAACAGAAATTACTAAAGAATAACAGGAGTTTTTGAATGACCTCAATGAACATTAAGTTCATTTATTCAAAGCAAAAGAAATAATTGATATTAAAGTTTTTGAAAACACTGAAATATAGATAATAAAAATAAAAACTTCTGGGCATTTTCAGCAAATTTAATGAAACAACTAATCCTCCACATCCCCCATTCATCAATTCAAATTCCTTTGATGGAAGGATTTATTGTTGATGATGATGTTCTTCAAGTAGAAATCCTAAAGCTTACCGATTGGTTTACAGATGACCTTTTTTATTCTAAAGAAGACATTCAGGTCATTGCTGGATTTTCAAGAATATTCTGTGATCCTGAAAGATTTGCCGACGACAAACTAGAAATTATGTCTCAGGTTGGAATGGGTGTGCTTTATGAAAGAAGTGACGACGGAAAAATAATCAGAAATATAAATCCGGAATTAAGGGAAAGGATTTTGACAGAATATTATTGGCCTCATCATTCCAAACTCAATATTGCAATTAAATGTCAATTGGAGCAACATAAAAAAGCCATGATTATTGATTGTCATTCCTACCCCAACATTCCTATGGTGAGAGATTTGAATCAAGATGCTGATCGGCCAGATTTTAATATCGGAACCGATTTATTTCATACACCTCAAAATCTGATTGATATTTCGATCAATTTTTTCAAATTTAGAGGATTTTCTTGTGGAGTTGACTGGCCTTATAAAGGATCAATAGTTCCTATCGAATACTACCACAAAAACAGAAATGTTCAGACAATCATGCTTGAAATAAATAGAAAACTCTATTTAAAAGAACCTACAAATGAAAAATCAGAAGGATATTCGGAGATAAAAGCAATAACCATGGATTTCATCAATACAATAAGAGCCTGTTTGTAAAGGTGTCACAGTTATCCAGAAGCTAAGCGGCATTACAAATGCCGCTTTGATTCCCGACAGCTATCGGGATCGGGATTGAATTTGTAATTCAACACCATAAATTATGTTTCGTCAGTTAAGTGTTTTTTGGACAATTACAAATTGTCCGGTGTTGTGAGCGGCATTGCAAATGCCGCTCAGCGTGAGGGTATAAAAATTCTCTCCTGTCACATTCAAAAATGTCACCTGTGATAAAAAAAATGTCTCAAGTGACATTTGAGAATGTCACAGGTGACATTTTGACCAATGATAACAAAATTCCTCGGCTAAGCGGCATTTGCAATGCCGCTTTAAACAATGTTGAATTTGTAATTCAACAAAATACTTCATACTTTTGCCATCATGCCAACAGGATACAACATAAAAGATCAGTTTGCGGCTTACTATCTGACATTTCAGATAGTTTATTGGATTGATTTGTTCACAAGAAAAACCTACAGGGATATTGTTATTGAAAGTTTAAAATACTGCCAAAAAGAGAAAGGACTGGAAATATTCGCCTTTGTAATAATGAGTAATCACCTGCATATTTTAGCAAGAAGTTCCTTCGGAGAATTAAGCAATACAATCCGTGATTTCAAAAAATTCACGAGTAAAAGAATTATTGAGAGCATATTAGAAAATAAGCAGGAAAGTAGAAAAGAATGGATGATTCGCTTATTCCAGCATGCAGCAAAGCGGCAGAATAAATTAGGAAAATACCAGGTATGGACGCATGAGAACCATGCTATTGAAGTCGTAAGCAATGCCTTCATCGAATCAAAAGTTGAATACATACACAATAATCCGGTACGCGCAGGAATTGTTGCAAAACCGGAAGATTACCTTTATTCCAGCGCTCCCGCATATTCAGATATTGAAAGTTTGCTTCCAATTATTCCAGTTACCTTTAGCGTAAAAACCGTTAAATAAAGGTAAGCCTTTAATTTTTTGGACAATTACAAATTGTCCTGTGTTGTGAGCGGCATTGCAAATGCCGCTCAGCGTGAGTCCATCAGACTTTTTAGCAGAACCCCGGCTAAGCGGCATTTGTAATGCCGCTTGATTCCCGATAGCTATCGGGATTGAATTTGCAATTCAACACCATACATTATGATTCGTCAGTCAAGATTTTTTTGGACAATTGCAAATTGTCCAGTGTTTTGAGCGGCATTGCAAATGCCGCTCAGCGTGAGCCAAAATCCTCCAAATGAAACTTCACTAATTCGTCGATAGGATTTTTGATGATTTTTTCGATTTTCAGATCATACTGGCGGGCAATAGCTTCGAGTTCCTCCGTGAAAAGAAATGCCACCGATCCCACAAAACCAAGCGAATACTTGCTGTAATCGGTGTATTTTATAATATTTTCGGTAAAGAAATCATCAAAAACACTTTTCACCAAATCTTTGATAAAAGGCTCATTCCTGTTTTTAACAGCAAATGGCGTAAAATCAGCTACAACTGAGTTTGGCTTTGGATCGGAATAAACCTTTGCCAAAAATCCACTGATTTCCAACTCATATTCTTCGTCGAACTGTTTTTGTAAAAATCCGGGAAATTCCCTGTTAAAGGCGATTTTAATGATTCGTTTTCCAATCTCGAAACCACTTCCTTCGTCGGCAAAAAGATAGCCGAGCGATGGAACAGCCTGAATAATTTTTCCATCATCAAAAAGGCAACTGCTCGAGCCGGTGCCAAGAATTGAGGCAATTCCCCGACCATGACTAAAAAGTGCACGAGCAGCTCCAAAAAGATCATGATTAACCTCTACGGTGGCCTGAGGGAAACTTTTTAAAATTACTCCGGTTACAATTTTTTTTGCATGTGATGAGGAACATCCGGACCCATAAAAGAAAACCTGATTTACATCCAGCGCATTCAGGTTTTGGGAAACCTCCGCAACACTCTTTTCGAGTACTTCAGGTTTAAAATAATTTGGATTAAAGCCGGCAGTAGTGAGTGCGCCTTGTTTCCGGCCATCTTTAATCACGACCCAATCGGTCTTTGTTGAACCACTTTCGGCGATAAGTATCATGGAGTTTCGATTTTAATTTTCAAAGTTGAAGATAACTAATCCGGTGTCTTTTTTTTTCAGATGCACCGGATATTTTTCTTTTAGAACGAAACGAAATTGCTCATCTAAAATTTTTAACCAGGGCAGACACTTTTAAAATTACTGAAAAAGTTGCAGGAAATAAGGTATAAAAACGATCATTCCGGCTATTGCAGCAGCAATAGCGGTAATAAGCACGGCCCCGGCCGCCATGTCTTTGATTTTTCCGGCGGAAACATCATAGTCTGGCGAAATTTTATCAACCAAAAGTTCGATGGCCGAATTAAATGCTTCGGCAGCAAAAACCACTGCAATGGCCAAAATCACCGCAATCCATTCGTGTTTTGTTATCCCAAAATAAAAACCGGCGCTAACAGCAAATACCGCAGCTAACGAATGAATCCATGCGTTATGCTCATTTCTTAACATTAAAAAAATGCCATTAAAAGCATATTTAAAACTCAGCATTCGCTGCCGAAATGAAAACTTCCCGGATTTGTTTCCGCTCATGATCGTAGATTTTTTTCGCCGGTAAAGTTAATAAACACGGGTTTATGAGCGAAAGAATTGCAGGAATGGTTTTTATGAATTCTTTTAAACCAATAGCAGGAAAAACCTATATTTTTGCCATTAAATCTGATAAACATGGGAATTAATGAAAACCTTGTCCAAATGAAAAGCGAAATTCCGGCACACGTAAAACTTGTCGCGGTTTCGAAAACCATGCCTGTGAATTACTTACTGGAAGCATACGAGGCCGGACAGCGCATTTTTGGCGAAAACAAAGCCCAGGAAATCATCAACAAGCAACCCCTGCTTCCTGCAGATATCGAATGGCATTTTATTGGCCATCTTCAAACAAACAAAGTAAAATATCTGGCTCCTTTTATCGGGATGATCGAAACCGTTGACAGCCTTAAACTTCTCATCGAAATCGACCGGCAGGCAGTAAAACTGGGAAGGACGATTAATTGTCTGCTCGAATTTCACATCGCTGAAGAAGCCACAAAATTTGGTCTCGATATGGCCGATGCTTCAGAAATCATCGGATCGCCTGAATTTCGTGATCTTAAAAATATTAATATTTGCGGCGTGATGGGAATGGCCACTTTTACCGGAGACATCGAACAGATTCACCGTGAATTCAGCCATCTCAGACAAATCTTTACCCATCTGAAAAAGGAATATTTCTCCAACAACATCCATTTTAAGGAAATTTCGATGGGCATGTCGGGCGATTACAAACTGGCTATCGAAGAAGGCAGCACCATGGTGAGAATCGGCAGTGCAATTTTTGGAGAAAGGAATTATTAATCGGCAAATCAGGTTATTCCTACCTACAAAAGTTACTTTCCGGAAGGCTTTTCCAAAGGAAAAAACTACCTCAACTCAATAAAATTAACACAACATTAAGTTCGGGATGCATAAAAGGGGCTTACAAAATGATGATCTTTGCAAATTCAATTCCGGAGAACTAATCACTTTTAGTAAAAAATGGATATTTTTAAAATCGTCAAACAGATTATCAGCCTGATTGGGGTTATGGGTTTGTTCCTTTATGGGATGAAGACGATGAGTGAGGATCTTCAGAAGCTAGCAGGCAAGGGGATGAGACGTGTGCCTGGAAAAACCGTTGAAACCCAATTTCCAGAAATCAATGAATCCGAAATTAAATTCAAAAACATCATTAAGACACTGAAAATAACCTATCTGGACGAGGGTAAAAACATCGGAATTCCTTTTCAGACAGTTTTTTTTTAATGAATTACCTGGACTTACCGAGAAAATGAGCAACTTTGTTTTTTGTGTAAACAATGTTTTTTCGGCATTGCAGACCATTGAATTGAAAAACCGAAAAAGTAAAAAATCTAATTAAACCGGAATGGATATTTATCTGATTATTGTAGTAGTACTCGTGGCTCTGGCCATTTCCGACCTCGTAGTTGGGGTTGCAAATGATGCAGTAAACTTTTTAAATTCTGCTGTTGGATCAAAAGTTGCGCCCATGTATGTTGTTTTAATCATCGCAAGTCTGGGTGTGGCAATTGGGGCTACTTTTTCGGGTGGAATGATGGAAATTGCACGAAAAGGCATGTTTCACCCGGATCAATTTTATTTTTCGGAGATCATGTACATTTTTCTGGCAGTAATGATTACCGACATCATTTTACTGGATGCATTTAACACCATGGGCCTGCCTACAAGCACCACTGTTTCGATTGTTTTTGAATTGCTGGGTGCGGCAGTTGCAGTGTCGGCAATAAAAATTTATCAGCACCCTACCGAAACATTGCTTAATATCGGGAAATACATCAATTCGGAAAAAGCGCTTGCTGTAGTTTCGGCAATTTTACTTTCGGTAATCCTGGCCTTCGTATTTGGAGCCATTGTCCAATACATTTCGAGGTTGATTTTCACCTTCCAGTATCAAAAAACACTCAAATATTTTGGATCAGTCTGGGGAGGTCTGGCTATTACCTCGATTACTTTTTTTATGTTGATAAAAGGCATTAAGGGAGCCTCTTTTATTACGCCCGACTGGCAGAAATGGATCAGTACCCATACCTGGAATATTGTTATTTACAGCTTTGTTGGATGGACTGTTGTTTTGCAAATTCTTCACTGGCTTTTTAAAGTCGATATTCCTAAAATCATTGTTTTAACAGGAACCTTCGCTTTGGCATTCGCATTTGCAGGAAACGACCTTGTAAATTTCATCGGTGTTCCGCTTGCCGGATGGGACGCTTATAAGATTTTTAGCGCTGTACCTGGGCAAAATCCTGATTTATTCACCATGGAGGGTTTAAAGGCTGATATCCCGTCAAACGGCATTCTTTTATTGCTTGGAGGTGTGGTGATGGTGATTACCCTTTGGTTCTCTAAAAAGGCACGAACCGTTATTGCCACCACGGTTGATCTGAGCAGACAGAGCAAAGGTGATGAACGTTTTGGCGCTTCAGTTTTATCACGATCGCTGGTCAGGTCGTCGCTGTCGATGAACAGATCTATTACCCGCTGGATGCCTGATTCGCTGATAAAAAAAATCGATCAGCGTTTTGAAATCCCAAAAACCGAAAAGAAGAAAATGAAAAGCAAGGATGCTCCCGCCTTTGATGTGATCAGGGCGTCGGTGAACCTGGTGGTAGCGAGTATCCTCATCGCCGGCGGAACATCGCTAAAACTACCATTATCAACAACCTACGTAACTTTCATGGTAGCCATGGGAACATCTTTATCGGACCGGGCCTGGGGCCGCGACAGCGCGGTTTACCGGATCCAGGGAGTATTCCTGGTTATCGGAGGTTGGTTTCTCACGGCGATTATTGCTTTTTCGGTGGCTTTTATTTTTGCCAGTATACTTTATTGGGGGCACATGTACGCGGTCGTAGTTATGCTCATTCTTGCCATTTATTTCTTTTATCGCACCCATGTTTTACATAAATCCAAACAAAAAGAAAAACTGGAAGAAGAAACCGAAAATGAACTGATTACCGAGATAATAAGCGGCTCGCATGTATTTGAAAAATGCCAGAGCCATGCTATTAAAACACTTGGCAAAATACCTGGTTTTTACGAAATTTTAGTGAAAGGACTCTCTGACGAAGACAGGGCTTTACTTAACGAGCTTCGGAAAGAAGTTAAAAAGTACAACAGAAAAATTAAAAAGGTAAAAGACAACGTCAACGAAACGGTGATAAGTTTACGTGCCGATCAGATCGATACCGGGCATTATTATGTTCAAAGTGTTGATTACATGCGCGAAATCGCTCATTGCCTCAATTTTATGGTGTCGCCGGGTTTTGAACATATCGACAATAACCATGAAGGCCTTGGCCCCGAGCAAAAAGCTGAGCTGTTAACCATGAAAGACGGGATCAAT
>CAJATL010000081.1 GCA_903944895.1 uncultured Bacteroidota bacterium | reverse complement strand
CATTCTTTACACTTCAGGCTCAACCGGAAAACCAAAAGGCGTACTCCATACCATCGGCGGTTACATGGTTTTTGCCGAATATACTTTTAAAAATGTTTTCCAATATAATAATGGCGATATTTATTGGTGTACTGCCGACATTGGCTGGGTTACCGGTCATAGTTACATCGTTTACGGACCACTGCTAACCGGCGCTACCTCTGTAATGTTCGAAGGTGTACCCACATATCCTGATGCCGGAAGATTCTGGGATGTTGTTGACAAATATAAAGTAACACAATTCTACACCGCCCCAACTGCAATTCGTGCACTGATTGCACAGGGCAACCAATTCGTAACAAAACACGATCTGAGTTCTCTGAAAGTTTTAGGATCTGTTGGTGAGCCTATCAACGAAGAAGCCTGGAGATGGTACCACGACATTGTTGGCCGAAACAGATGCCCAATTGTCGACACCTGGTGGCAGACCGAAACCGGAGGTATTATGATTTCACCACTTGCCGGAATCACACCTACCAAACCTTCCTTTGCAACCTTGCCTTTGCCCGGAGTTCAACCAGTTTTGGTTAACAACGAAGGTGTTGAGCTTAAAGGCAACAGCGTTGAAGGGAATCTTTGTATCAAATTCCCATGGCCAGGTATGATCAGGACGACTTATGGCGACCATGACCGCTGCCGCCTGACCTATTTCTCAACTTACCGGGGCATGTATTTTACAGGTGATGGTGCTAAACGCGATGAAGATGGTTTTTATAGGATCATGGGACGTGTTGATGATGTTATCAATGTTTCAGGCCACCGTATCGGAACTGCCGAAGTCGAAGATGCCATCAACCAGCACCCAAAAGTAAACGAGTCCGCAGTTGTAGGCTATCCTCACGAAATCAAAGGTTCGGGTATTTACGCTTATGTTACCTGCGAGGAACTTTCGGATCATGAAATGGAAACCATCGAACAGGAAATCCGGGACACCGTAAACAAATTCATTGGTGCCATTGCCAAACCTGACATTATCCAAATTGTCAGCGGATTGCCAAAGACGCGATCCGGAAAGATCATGCGGCGGATTCTTCGCAAGATCGGCGAAGGTGATGCTACAAACCTCGGCGATACTTCAACACTGCTTGACCCTGGTGTTGTTGACCAGATTATTCAGGGCGCAAAAGTTAATGTGAAACGGTAAAAAATATGAAAAGACATCTCTCAAACGGGATGTCTTTTTTTTATCTTAATCAATCCAAAAAATGAATTTATGAAAAATCAAAGAATACAAAACAGAGGACTCGTTGTCATTGGGGCAATATTGATCCAGTTAGCCCTGGGAAATTTATATGCCTGGTCGGTTTTTACCAGCGAACTGGTTGAAGGCGGATGGTCGAAAGCGCAGACACAGATTGTTTTTGCGCTTGGTGTTGCAGTGTTTGCTATTGTTATGGTTATTTCCGGAAGGTTGATGCCCAAATATGGTCCAAAAAAGCTGACCATTGCCAGTGGTATCTCTCTTGGACTGGGATATGTTATTGCGGGTTTATTGGGTGCCGAAAATTACATTACTACCCTCATTTTTGTTGGAATACTCGGTGGTGCCGGAATCGGAATGGGCTATGTCGTTCCGATCGCCGTGGGCATGCGCTGGTATCCTGATAAAAAAGGTTTGATTACAGGATTGGCCGTTGCAGGTTTTGGTTTCGGGGCAACCCTCTGGATGACCCTCGCCGGAAAATTGGGACAATTTGGAGGCGGAGAGCTCATTAAACACATCGGCATGTCGAATACCTTTATTGTTTTAGGAGTCATTTTCACCACAATTATTCTTTTAGGAAGTATCTGGATGAAATTCCCGCCTGTTGGATGGAAACCTGAAGGATGGAATCCTCCTGTAAATACAGCTTCAAAACCAACGGGATCTGTGGATTTTTCGAGTGCGCAAATGTTAAAAACAACGCAGTTTTACTTAATTGTGTTGACCTACGCTTTTGGTGCAGGTGCAGGTTTAATGAGCATAGGCCTGATGAAACTCTGGCCAATGGAAGCTTTACAGGCGAATGGACTTTCAAAAGAAGTATCCGCAGCAGCGGCAACCCTGGCGATGGCCATATTTTTCGCCATTTTCAACGGCTTTGGCCGTATTTTATGGGGAATGATCAGCGATAAAATCGGACGAAAATCATCTATTGCAATTATGATGGGAACGCAGGGTGCATTTGTAATTCTTTTCCAGTGGATGGCAGGATACGAGTTTACCCTCTATTTATTTGCTGTACTTATCGGATTTAACTATGGCGGACTATTTTCGCTATTCCCAACCATCACTGCCGATGTTTTCGGAAATAAAAACTTCGGACAAAATTATGGATGGGTTTTCCTTGCTTACGCCATCGGTGGAATCATTTTCCCGATTTTGGGAGGTAAACTGGGCGACCTGGGTAATTTCCCGCTGGCTTTTACGATCTGCGGAATTTTATGCTTTGTTGCAGTCGCAACAATATTGCTGGTTAAGCCGGTTAAAAATCCGGAAGGTATCGCTTAATGCATTTTTATTAATCGTTGCTGCGAAAATTTAAAATCGGGGCTGTCAAATAAAACCATTGATAGCCCCTTTTTTTTACGCTCACCAATGAGTGAGAATTTTTAAAGTACTCCCATAGCATTAAGAATAAGTTTCTAACTTTGTAAATTCTATAACAAACCAAATGATCTCACTTTTGGTTACTGAATTATTAATATTTTATACTTTATCATATGGGAATTCGTAAGCTCAACAGCATCTTCAGGCCACAAAGAATTGCATTAATTGGTGTACCTGCAAACCCAAACAGTGTTGGCGGGGTTACTTTAAGAAACCTTGTTGGAGGCGGTTTCGGTGGGGTTGTTTATCCTGTAAATCCAAAATATGAAGCGGTGATGGGAATTCCATGCTTCCCCAATGTAAAAAGCCTCCCCAAAGTCCCCGACCTGGCAGTTATTACAACGCCAGCCAGTGTAGTGCCACAAATAGTTCAGGAATGTGGAGAAGCCGGTGTTAAAGGCATTATAATTATGTCGGCGGGTTTTAAAGAGGTTGGCCAAGAAGGAAAAGACCTCGAAACCCAGGTACGGCAAATCGTCAAAAAATACGATATGCGGGTAATCGGGCCTAATTGTCTTGGAGTAATGGTTCCTTCTCAAAAACTAAACATCAGTTTTGCATCAACCATGCCTAAACCGGGCAATGTAGCTTTTATTTCGCAGTCAGGGGCTTTGTGTACCTCAGTTCTCGACTGGGCAGAGGAAGAAAATATCGGATTTTCATATTTCGTTTCCATCGGAAATACGATGGATGTTGGCTTTGGCGATTTGATTGATTACTTTGGCCAGGATCCCAACACAAAATCCATTGTTTTGTATGTTGAATCCATTTCGTGGGCACACGAATTTATGACCGCCGCTCGTGCCTTTGCACGTAAAAAGCCAATCATCGTCTATAAAGCCGGTCGTTTTCCGGAATCAGCAAAAGCTGCTGCTTCGCACACCGGGGCCATGGCTTCCGAAGATTCTATCTACGATGCACTTTTCAGGCGTGCCGGTATTGCCCGGGTTTATAATATCGGGAATATCTTCGATTTTACCGATCTGATCGGAAGGAAACGGATTCCAAAAGGAGCAAATCTTGCCATCATCACCAATGCCGGAGGTCCGGGCGTAATGGCCACCGATGCCTTGATAGCCAAAAACGGGCATCTTTGCAAGCTTTCGGATGATACCATGGAAAAACTCGATAAGTTGCTGCCTCATTACTGGTCGCATGGAAACCCGGTTGATGTGTTGGGAGATGCCACTCCTGAAAGGGTTTCGATAGCCACCGAACTGGTGATGAACGATCCGGGAGTTGACGCTGTTATGGTAATCCTCACTCCTCAGGCCATGACCAAACCTACCGAAACAGCCCAGGCAATAGTGAAAGTCTCACAAAATTCATCAAAGCCAATTATCGCAGTCTGGCTTGGTGGCCGCAGCATGCGCGAAGGAATGAATATTTTTAACAACTCGGGAATTGCAGCCTTCCCTACTCCGGAACAAGCTGTGAGAGCATTTATGACTTTGGTGGAATATTCCAGAAATTTAGATGCTATTTTTGAAACCCCGAAGGAAATTCCTGTTTCATTTACTTATGACAGAGCCAAAATCAGAGAGAAATTTATTACCGAAATTTTTCCTAAGCAGAATGTATTAAGTGAGGAAGACTCGAAAGCACTTCTCAACGCTTATGGCATCGATACCACCAACCCGGTGCTTGCAAAAGATGCAGAAGACGCTGTTGTAATTGCTCAAAAAATTGGTTTCCCGGTTGTTTTAAAAATCCAATCTCCGGATATTACCCATAAATTGGACGTTGGAGGTGTAGTGCTTAACGTTGATAGTGATGAAATGGTAAAAGCTTCCTATCATGGAATTTTGGAAAAAGTTGAGAAAAAAGCACCCGAAGCCATAATTGAAGGAATCACTGTTCAAAAGATGCTCGTTCACGATTCGGTCGAAATGATTCTTGGCATTAAAAAGGATCCGATTTTTGGAACGGTTATTCTGATTGGCCTTGGAGGCACCGAAGCCGAAATTTACAACGACCGGCGACTGGAATTCCCGCCACTCAACGAACGGCTTGCTCACCAAATGATCGAATCGCTCAGAATTTACCCGTTACTGAAAGGTTATCGCGGGAAAAGCTCTAAAAACATCCAGAAACTTGTTGAAGTAATGATCAGGTTGTCGTACCTGGCAGCCGATTATCCCGAAATCGAAGAACTCGACATCAACCCGATTATCGTTACCCACACCGATGTTGTTGCCCTCGACGCCCGCGTGGTTTTGGATGCAGAAACGCTAAAACATCCTGTACAGCCTTACTCACATCTGCTTTTACGGCCTTATCCCGAAAGGTACAATAAAAGCATTACGCTTATCGACGGCACCAAAACACTGTTGCGGCCAATCAAACCTGAAGACGAACCACTCTGGCTCGAAATGTTGGGCAATTGTTCCAAAGAATCCATTTATTCGAGGTTCAGATATAATTTCCATTACGATTCGCATGAAATTGCGACCCAGTTCTGCTTTATTGATTATGCCCGTGAAATAGCCATCGTTGCCGAAATTGAAGAAGAAGGCAGACGAAAACTTATTGGTATTGGCAGACTCATTGCTGACCCTGACGTTGAAACCGTTGAATATGCCGTTTTGATAACTGATGCCTGGCAACGTAAAGATTTAGGCAGAATACTTACAGAGTATTGCCTTGAAATTGCCGAAATAAACGATTTGAAACGCATGGTTGCCGAAACAACTTTGGATAATAAGCCAATGATAGCCGTCTTTAAAAAGCTGGACTTCAAAGTTCATTTTAACGCCGACAATACGGTTTCGGTATCAAAAGACCTCACGAAAAAAAACGTTTAAAATATTTGGATCCGGATTGATAAAAATCGCCTGCTTTTATTTAAAAAAATCAATAAAAAATATCATCTGTTTTTTTGATATCATTAACCCCTGTAATTAAATGGTTGATCACGAGTTGATTGGAATTGCTGCCGAAATGCTCCGCAAAGCAAAACATGCAGTTGCATTTACTGGTGCAGGAATTTCGGTAGCCAGCGGAATACCTCCTTTCAGAGGCAAAGATGGGCTTTGGAACAAGTACGATCCAATTTATCTTGAAATAGATTTCTTTCATAAAAAGCCATTTCAATCATGGCTGAAAATTAAGGAAATGTTTTACAATAATCTCATTTTCGCCGAACCAAACCAGGCTCATCATATCATTTCGAAGATGGGAACCCGTGGATTTATCGAATCCGTGATTACGCAGAACGTTGACAATCTGCATCAAAAAGCGGGATCAAATCCTGTTTACGAATTACACGGAACCTACAAACAACTCGTCTGTACCAAGTGCACCACCGAATATGATTTCAGCTTTGCAGATCTAAATTTCCTTCCACCAACATGTTTTATTTGTAAAGGCATTTTAAAACCAGATATGGTTTTTTTTAATGAGCCTGTTCCGGTGTTTACACAAAAAAAATCATTTGAAGAAGCGGAGAAAGCAGATGTCTTTTTGATTATCGGAACAAATGCAGAAGTTTATCCGGCAGCCGATATTCCGGTCAGAGCCAAGGAAAACGGGGCAAAAATAATCGAGATCAACATTGAACCCACACACTTTACGAATACAATAACAGATGTATTTTTACTGGGAACCGCCGAAGAAATTATGGGTAAAATTGGTAAAATACTCTATATTAGTGAGTAAAAAGCTATAGTTGTCTTTTTATGATCTGGCAGATGTTTGCAAATATGTCGTCAACAGAGCCAATGCCGTAAAGTGATTTGAACTTTCCCTGAGTTTTGTAATACTCAATTAATGGGCTGGTTTGGCGGGTGTAAACATCCAAACGATTTTTGATAACCTCCTCGGTGTCGTCTTTTCGTCCTTCCTCGGCAGCACGTTTTAACAACCGTTGAAGAATCTCGGCATTGTTGACTTCAAGTGCCAACACCAGCGAAACACAATCATTTCTCGTTGCCAACAGTTCGTCCAATTCTTCAGCCTGACGGAGAGTACGTGGAAAACCATCAAAAACAAAACCATTCACACCGTGAAATTTACTGATGGCCTTGTCAAGAATTTCGATAAGCAATTCATCTGGAACCAGCACCCCGTTCTCGATAAGGCTTTTAACTTTTAAACCTAATTCGGTTTTATTTTTGATTTCATTCCTGAAAATATCTCCGGTTGAAATATGGCCAAGATTGAATTCCTTCGCAATTTTCACCGATTGTGTCCCTTTTCCTGAGCCAGGAGTTCCAAATAATACAAGGTTGAACATAAAAAATTCATTTAATTGTGGATAAAATTCATGGTTCAAATTTAATTGTTTTCTATAATTAACACACCTAAAATTATAATTAATTTTGCGGCCAATTATGGATGATACGCTAAAGAACATTTCGGTTGCCACAATACCTCAGGAAATTGATACTGCCTATCTTCGGTCGTTGAATTTTCCTTTTGTTCAGCAGGTTGATTCATTTCCCTATAATTGGCTCAAAATTAACGAAATATCCCCCGTTAACAAGGATTCGATTACCGAACGTTTTCTTACAATCACCTCGCAAAAACCTGCTGTTATCAATCCACAGCTAATCAAAAACCAACAAAGCGACTGGCTGGTTGGTATCCTGATATTTTGCTTTTTTGTGATTTCGTACATCAGGATAACCCGCAAAAAATATGTAAAAGATATGTTATTGGGGCTCTATAGCAGGCCAATGTTCCGGCAAATGATCAGAGAAGGTGCTTTGTATTCGTCGGGATTGGTTTTTCCGATGACTTTGGTGGTGCTTTTAACCTATTCAGTTTTTACCTATCAAATTATCAATCTTATTAATCCGGATGTGCTTGCCAATACTGTCCAGATCCAGCTACTTTCTTATCTTTTTGGAGGAATCCTGGTTTTGCTGTTGACTAAGACTTTATTGGTTCGTGGTGCAGGCTTCCTGTTTAAAACCAGCGAATTAGCAGAAGAATACGCCTCCAATTCCTATTATTTTCATATCATCACGGCTGTCTCTCTTTTACCATTTCTATTCTTTTCGATTTTCGATAAATCATCAATTTTAATTTATCTTTCGCTGTTTGTAACTGCTTTATTATTCATTTACAGAATTTTAAGAGGGGTTTTAATTTCGCTGGAGATGCAAAAGTATTCGCCGTATCAAAATTTATTATATCTTTGCACGCTCGAATTTTTACCCATTTTAGTCATTATTAAGGCTATAATTTAGGCCAAACTGTCAATAAATTAAGGTTTTAAAGGCAAAATAAAAGCGAACATCAAAAACTTTATTTGAATGATTAAGAATATACTTGTTTCCCAACCAAAACCAACCGATCCGGTAAAATCACCTTACCTCGAAATAGCGTTGAAGTACGACCTCAACGTTGAATTTCGGAAGTTTATTACGGTAGAAGGTGTTCCTGCACGTGATTTCCGTAAAGATAAAGTAAACATTCCCGACCACACTGCCGTGATTTTTACCAGCCGAAATTCGGTCGATCACTTTTTCAGGATGTGTAAAGAAATGCGCGTTGAGGTTCCGGAAACGATGAAATATTTCAGCATTTCGGAATCCACTTCGTTTTATCTTCAAAAGTATGTTCAGTACCGTAAGCGGAAAATTTTCCACGGTAAGCAGGATTTTAAAGATTTGGTTGAAATTATCAAAAAACACCGCGATGAAAGATATCTCCTGCCATGTTCCGACATTCATAAACAAGCAATGACGCGGATGCTGGATGATCAGAAAATTACCTATTCCAAAGCAGTAATTTATCGTACCCTGGCCAGTGATCTTTCTGATCTTGACATCAAAAAGTATGATATGCTGATTTTCTTCAGCCCTTCAGGAATTACTTCACTAATGAAAAATTTTCCTGACTTTGAACAAGGTGATACCAGAATTGCTGTATTTGGCCCAACTACTGCCAAAGCAGTTAAAGATGCAGGATTAAAGCTTGATCTAAATGCGCCTACTAAAAATGCTCCATCCATGACAATGGCATTGGACCAGTTTTTGGAAAAAGCGTTTAAAAAGAATGGACATAAAGTCGGGCAGGTTTAATTGCTGATTATTTGCATTTGACTGCTTTAACAATTTTTAATCAATAATAAAAAATTGAAAAATGTTTTGGTGAGTAATTTGCTAAAACATTTTTTTATGCACCAAAGGCTCACATTTTCAAAAAAAGAAAGACTTTGCTCGAAGAAGCTTACCGAAAAACTCTTCAAAAAGAGTCATTCATTCTTTGATTTTCCCTTTAAAATAGTGTATTACTTTGCCAGTTCAACCGAAATTTTACCTGCTGATGTTCCTGTTCAGGTGCTGTTCACTGCATCAAAACGCGTTTTAAAAAAAGCGGTGTCGCGAAATCAGGCTAAACGAATGATGCGGGAGGCTTATCGTAAAAACAAAATGCCTTTATTTGAAAAGCTTGTTGAATCAAACAAAAGGCTGATCCTTGGATTTATTTACAACGGCCCTAAAGGCCCTGAATACAGCAAAACCGAATTAAAAATAATATCAGTCATTAATCGTTTAATCCAGGAAGTTAATCGGGAGGATAAAAAAAGTTTAAATCCTTCGGTTAATCATCAGGAAAACATCATTAAAAATTCAAATTAATTATGAAAAGACACTTCAGTATTTTCTTCTGGATTGTTTCAATGCTTTTGATTGGATTTCAAGGCCAGGCGCAGGAGAAAAACAATGATTTTGAGATTTCGAAAAACCTCGACATTTTCACCGAACTTTATAAACAACTCGACCTGAACTATGTTGATGAAATTAATCCGGGCGACCTGGTAAAAACCGGTATTGATGCCATGCTTGGAACCCTGGATCCGTTCACAAATTACATTCCCGAGTCGGATATTGAGGATTATAAACTGATGACCACCGGGCAGTATGGAGGAATTGGCGCATTAATTCATAAACAAGGCGATTATGTTGTAGTTTCGGAACCTTACGAAGGCTTTCCGGCTCAAAAAAACGGGCTAAAACCAGGCGATAAAATCCTTGAAGTTGATGGTCAGTCGGCAAAAGGAAAAACCACCGACGATGTTAGCGCAATATTAAAGGGCGAGCCTGGTACTACCTTAAAACTGCTTATCCAAAGGGAAGGAACAGAAAAGCCGTTTTTGCTCAATGTTCAGCGCGAAAATATCAAAATCGACAACATTCCGTATTACGGGATGCTGACGCCAAACATCGGTTATCTGAAACTATCCGGTTTTACGCAAAATGCAGCCAGTGAAGTAAAAAAAGCATACCTCGAACTTAAGGAAAAGAATGACCTCAAAGGTTTGATATTCGATCTACGAGGAAATGGCGGTGGCTTGCTGAATGAAGCTGTTGATATCGTTAACATTTTTGCCGATAAAGGCGAACTTGTGGTTAGCACCAAAGGCAAAGAAAGCATCCGCGATAAATCGTATTACACCACGGCAAAAGCTGTTGATACCGAAATTCCGCTGGTCTTTCTCGTCGATCCGGGCAGCGCCTCAGCATCCGAAATCGTTACCGGAGCCATGCAGGACATGGACCGGGGTGTAATTCTCGGTGAGCGGACCTACGGCAAAGGTCTCGTTCAAAATGTTTTCCCGCTCAGCTACAACGCCAAAGTAAAAATAACCGTGGCCAAGTATTACATCCCAAGTGGCCGCTGCATTCAATCGATTGATTATTCGCATAAAGATGACGACGGAAAAGCCAACAAAGTGCCGGATTCGTTAATTTCGGAGTTTTCGACAAAAAATGGGCGTAAAGTTTTTGATGGTGGCGGCATCGAACCTGATGTTAAAATGGAGCCTGAGATGTTCAGCCCGATTACGGGAGCGCTCTTCTCAAAATACATCCTTTTTGATTTCGCCAACAAGTTTAACCGCGAACACGACAGCATTCCACCGGTTGAAGAATTTACCATCAACGACGATATTTATAACGACTTTAAAAATTACGTTGATAAATTAGATTTTTCGTACACAACCGACAGTGAAAAAACCCTCAAAAAGCTCAAGGAAATTGCCGAAAGTGAGAAGTATTACAATGACATTAAAACTGAAATCGAGACACTCGAATCAAAACTGATTCACAACAAAGATGAAGATTTGGATAAACATCGTTTGGAAATCAGTGAAATTCTGAAGATTGAGATCGTTTCGAGGTATTATTACCAGAAAGGTAAAATTAAGGCAAGCCTCGAGTCGGATCCTGAAATTAAGAAAGCCATCGAACTCATTGGTGAAAAAGAAGTTTATTCATCAATCTTAAGCGGAAGTTCAAAAAAAGCTGCTGAAAAGATGAATTAAAGCCCGGTTTTTTAACGAATAATAAGAGGCCATCACGTACAAAAAATCTATTTAATTGTCGGTGATGGCCTCTTTCGTTGATTTTTACACACCTCCAACCAGAATATTTGTATTTTCGCGACAGTCATCGAAAAATTAATTCATGAAAAAAAATAAATATCTTATCGAAATTGAAGAATTCGATTCGATTAATGAACTTTCAGCAGAAGATCAGCACCTGTTAAATCAAGCCATTGCAGCCTCTGAAAATGCGTATGCTCCGTATTCCAACTATCATGTTGGAGCAGCCCTGCGGCTTGATGATGGTAAGATTATCCTTGGAAATAATCAGGAAAATGTAGCCTATCCTTCCGGTTTGTGTGCCGAGCGAGTTGCATTTTTTCATGCAAATTCCAATTATCCCGGCAAAGCAATTGAAGCAGTTGCCATTACAGCAAAATCAAAGACATTTGTCATTCAAAAACCCGTCACACCTTGCGGATCATGCCGCCAGGTTATGGCCGAGACGGAAAATATCCAGAAGAGAAAAATCCGGGTTTTGATGATGGGCGAAAAAGGTTCTGTTTTCGTTTCGGAAAGTGTCGAGAGCCTTTTGCCGTTGATGTTTCAGGCCGAAGAACTTAAAATAAAATAAATATTTATGCGGCTGATCTCGACAAAAATCTGCAAAACCAGCGATATTGGCGTCAATAACAACCTTTTTGGCGGTGTGATGCTTGCCTGGCTCGACGAAGCCGGAGGAATCATGGCCAGCGAATTATGCTGCTCGCCAAACATGATTACCCTTAAAATGAATGAGGTATTATTTAAAAAACCTGTAAAGACAAATGATCATATCCGGATTTACGGAAAACCCATGAGCGTGGGAAATTCCTCTGTTTCGCTTTATGTTGAAGCCCGGAGGTTTTGTTTCGACACCTTTGACGAAGAAACCGTTTGTTCGACAAAAATTGTGTTTGTCAGGGTCGATCAAAATGGGAACTCCGCTCCTATCAACGAAACCATCCGCATGGATTTATTAAAAACAATCGAAAAATATACTTAACAAACAGCATTATGAAAAAATTCCATTACGTTTTACTTTTTATTATTGTGGCTACATCGGTTGCCCTGAAATCCGATAACCCGGCTTATGTCCTTTACGATGCCGATGGCAAGGAAGTTAAGTATAAAAATCTGGTGAATGATGCGCTTGATGCTGATATTGTGCTGTTTGGAGAACTACACAACAATCCAATAATTCAT
Source organism: uncultured Bacteroidota bacterium (assembly GCA_903944895.1). Lineage (GTDB taxonomy): Bacteria > Bacteroidota > Bacteroidia > Bacteroidales > 4484-276 > CAJATL01. The sequence continues at coordinate 15,974 of CAJATL010000081.1, read as the reverse complement.
TGGCTCGAATTAGAATTAACCAGAGATGTTTTTGCGGAAAAAGGAAAAGACCTTGTCATTGCTGCCGAGATGTTTGAAACAGACAACCAGTTAATTATTGATGAATATCTCGATGGAACGATCAAGCAATCGAATTTTGAAAAGGAAGTAAAACTTTGGAAAAATTATCCCACCGACTACAAACCGCTTGTTGAATTTGCAAAAGAAAATTCACTCAGATTCGTTGCCAGCAATATCCCGCGAAGATATGCCTCGCTGGTCAACGGCAAAGGTTTTGAAGGTTTGGACAGCCTTTCGGCAGAAGCTAAAGTACTGATTGCACCTTTGCCTGTTGATTACGATCCTGAATTACCTGGATACAAATCAATGATGGACACCACCGGAAGTATGGGGAATTCGCATGTTACGCCAAATTTGCCAAAGGCGCAGGCCATTAAAGATGCAACCATGGCAAATTCTATTCTCAAAAATTGGCAAAAAGGAAAACTGCTCATTCATTATCACGGCTCCTTTCATTCCGACAACTATGACGGAATTTACTGGTATCTTAAAAAGCAAAATCCTGATCTTAAAATTTTGACGATTAGCTCCGTAGAGCAAGACACCATCCAAAATTTAAGCGACGGGAATTTAAACCTTGCCAACTACATTATTTGTGTTCCTTCAAATATGACGAAGACGTATTAATTCGATAGAACTAAGGCTTGACAATATCTCACCATTGTAACTTTTGTTTTGGCTACAATAATGATCATTTCTTGTTGACCACTCCTGATTTTACTGTTTTCGATCTCTTGAAAAAATAACCCATTTTTTTTCGGAATTTGCTATTCATTGATTTAAGAGAACAGAAAACCAATCATCGAATAAAAAGTCAATCCCCCGAATTACCAGCATCAGGCATTTTTAAAAATATGGCAGGCTGTGTGGCACCAATTTTGACTTGTGTTAAAAACAGGGGTATTTTTCACCTAAATTTATCATGATCAATTTGCTCAATAGAATTTTTACCAAAAGAATAGTTATCCGGGTTGCTTTAGTGACCCTGATTTTTGTATTTTCCACTCCACAATTTTCCTATATTATTCAGGCACAAGACACCAGACCTGTTCAGGATTCAACGAAAAATCAAATATCAACCATTAAATGGGTAAAACAATACCCACCAATTGCAGGGCAATCAGCCGGAAAAAGCACAAAAGCCAAAATAGTTGACTTTGTGCTGGGCAAAAACCAAAAAATCGTCCTGAGCAAGCCTATTGCAGTATTGGCTTCGAATCCGGACAATTACTGGATTTTAGACCAGGGAAATGGGGTTCTTTTTAAAATTGAAAACGAATTGGGTGAAATCCCCCACTTTCGGCATAACAAGTTCAAAAATTTTAGCTCCCTGGTAGGAATTAGTGAATTTAATCAGGGCAAACTATTATTTACGGATTCCTTTTTAAATAAGGTGTTTTTATTTGATCCTGAAAAAAGAGAACTTGTAACATTTAACGATACGCTTCATTTGAACCAACCTACCGGGATTGCATTTTCGCCGCTAACCAGCAAAACCTGGGTTATCGAAACCAAAGCCCATCAAATTGCCATTTTAAACGAAAAAGGGCAATTGATCAAAAGAATTGGAAGCAGAGGCACCGGCCCCGGCGAATTCAATTATCCTACATCGATCTGGATTGATAAAAATGGGATTGTTTTTGTTGTTGATGCGATGAATTTCAGGGTTCAGATTTTTTCGAAGGAGGGCGATTTTATTTCGATGTTTGGCAAAATTGGGGATGCAACAGGATATTTCGCAAGGCCCAAAGGAATTGCAACCGATTCGTTTGGAAATATTTACATCGTTGATGCCCTGTTTAATGCCGTGCAGATTTTTGATCAGGCTGGAAATTTTTTATATACCTTTGGACTTCAAGGTCGTGAAAAAGGAGAATTTTGGATGCCTTCAGGAATTTTTATCGATGACAAAGATTTTATTTATGTTGCGGATTGTTACAATTTCAGGGTCCAGGTTTTTCAAAGAGTTAATGGAGGGATTGAATGAATAAGATTTTTTTTATTTGCTTTTGCATCATCATCGGGATTTCAATTCGATCGAATTCACAATCTATTGTGACAACAGTACATAACATGTCCGTCAGCGGACCGGGAACAATAAAAGCCACCACCGAATCCGAAATTTGTATTTTTTGCCACACACCTCATAACTCCAGGCCTGATCATCCGTTATGGAACAGAAATGACCCTGGCTCAACCTATGTTTTATATAACAGTTCAACAACTCAGGCTACGATGGGACAACCCGATGGTTCAGCCGTTTTATGCCTGTCATGCCACGATGGAACAATCGCGCTGGGAAATGTCTTAAGCAGGACAACCAACATTACTTTTGCAAGCGGAATAACCACCATGCCAGCCGGCAAAAGCAACCTTACCACCGATCTTGCCAACGATCATCCTGTTTCATTTGTTTACAACTCAGCCTTAGCATCGGCCGATGGTGAATTAAAAGACCCTTCAACACTAACAGGCGCAGTAAAACTCGAAAACTCAAAAATGCAATGTACTTCATGCCACGACCCACACAAAAATCTTTACACCGATTTTCTGGTTGCTAATTCCCTGAACTCCGAATTATGTTTAAACTGTCATCAAACGACCTACTGGACTACTTCAACCCATAAAACCTCCACAAAAACCTGGAATGGAACCGCTCCCGACCCATGGCCTCATACACCTGCAACGTTTACCAATGTTGCACAAAATGCCTGCGAGAACTGCCATAATCCACATTCAGCGGCAACGAAACCACGCCTGATGAATTTTACCCCCGAAGAGAACAATTGCCTTGATTGTCATAATGCAAATGTGGCTGCAAAAAACATCCAGGCACAATTTGCAAAAACCTACAAACACAATATTTATGGCTACACCGGAGTACACGACCCGATGGAAGCAAACTGGGCGATTACCAAACATGTCGAATGTGAAGACTGCCATAACCCGCATGCCACTAACGCAACTACGGCGGTTGCGCCTTTTGTAAATGGATTTAATGCAGGAGTTAAAGGGATTAACCAAAGCGGAAACCCGGTGAATCAGGCACTTTATGAATATGAAATTTGTTATCGTTGCCATTCAGGAAATCCCTGGTCTCCGGCGGCGGTTACTCCGAGAGTAATTGTCCAGAATAATACCCGTTTAGAATTTGCACCTGGAAATCCTTCATTTCATTCGGTAGCCGCTGTTGGTGTAAATACCTCTGTTCCCAGCCTGATCGCCCCATGGACAATCACAAGCAGAATTTACTGTTCCGATTGTCATGCCAGCGATGGTGCCAGTTCACCTGCCGGCTCTCATGGTTCTATTTATCCAAGAATTTTAAAATTGCAATACAGTACCGCAAACAATACCACCGAATCGGCAGCAGCTTATGCTTTGTGTTATAGCTGCCACAGCAGAACTTCTATTCTAAATGATATTTCATTTAAAGAACACAAAAAACATATTCAGGGTGAAAAAACGCCTTGCAACGCCTGTCACGATCCGCATGGTATCAGCAGCTCACAAGGAAATAGCATCAACAATTCAAACCTGATTAATTTTTGGACCGGGATCAACACACCAAGCCCGGGCAACGGTGCAATAAGGTTTGAGGATCAGGGATTATATAGAGGACGTTGCTTTCTTACTTGTCATGGTGAGGATCATGATGGGTGGAACTACCCTTGATGTTAAGGCAACAAATCCTTTGAATAATCTTAATCCTGATAAGTTAATTTATTACTCACAAAATGACAAACAACTATTAAAGGCAAATTAAGGAAGAAAATGAAAATAAATTTATCCACTTTCAGGGCAAAAATTATCATTACGCTGGTTTTGGTGATTTCTACATTTTCATTTCTGTCATTTTATATTTACAGCAGCTATCTTTCGGAAAGAGTTTACAAAAATGCCGAGGAAAACATTTTAAATATGATGTCTTTTTTACGTGATGAGATTAACAGCATCCATGATGGCAGGCTGATAAAACCGCTTTTGAAGAATATCGGGAACGATAATCAGCTTTTTCGTACCTACCTTTTTGATGCAAAAGGAAAGATAAAACTTCCCGAAAACCAGGACTCATCGTTTAATGAAAATTCACTTAAAGACTCCTTAAACTTTGATACATTAATAAGTTCAAAAGAAGACATCTTTGTTTCAACAATCAAAACCAATGGGCACCCTTTTTCACGGGCATTCCTGCGCGTCCGCAGCTCACAGGTTTGCTTAGAATGTCATGGAGAGGAAGAAGAAACACTTGGCTATATTGTTTTGGACTTTTCGATGCAGGAAACGCGTGAGAACATTGCCTTTACACGGAATTATACCATCTTTTTTACCCTTTTTTTACTGGGAATAATCTTGAGTTTTGTTTTTGTTCTGCATTACAAGTTTGTAAAAAAATCGTTATCCCATTTCAAAAATTCAATAAACATCATTAACCAGGGCGATTTAACCGAGCGGGTAAAGATTCCCGAATCAAAAGAATTGGGGCAGTTGGGAATGAGTTTTAACAAGATGATCGAAAATTTCCAGCGCACACAGAAGGAGCTGTTTCATTACCACCAAAAAGAATTGCAGGACGCCAGCAAATTAGCTACAATTGGCGAAATGGCCGCAAGATTGGCCCATGAGGTGCGCAACCCACTCATGGGGATAGCAAATTCGATCGAAATAATTATCGGTGAAATGCCGGATAATCCCAACAAACCCATCCTTGAAGAAATAAAACGGCAGGCCAACAGGGTAAACATAGCAATTTCTAATCTTTTAAAATATTCCCGACACACCGATATTACTCTTAAGCAAGGAAACATCAACGAGATCATAACAAACCTGGTGTTTTTCCTGAAAAATCAGAAACAAAACAAAAAAATAAATTTCGTTACCGACCTTCAAGCCGAAATCCCCGAATTTATTTTCGATACAGAGCAAATCGAAAATGTGTTGCTAAACCTTAGCATTAATGCCATTCAGGCTACCGAAGATCAAGGGATAATCATTTTGCGGACCATTTATAATCCTGACAATAAAACCTTGACAATTACCGTCGAGGATACCGGTAGCGGGGTTCCGGATGAAAAAGCACTTGACATTTTCAAACCTTTCTTTACCACCCGAACCGAAGGAACCGGTCTGGGCCTGGCCATTTCGAAGGACATTATCGAAAAACATCATGGCAAAATCTGGTTTAAAAACAAGGATACTGGCGGTTGCATTTTTACTATTTCATTACCCATCGAAACAATTTAATAATAGCATCATTCAAATTTCGAAGCGATGATAAAAAATTTAAGAATATTGATTATTGATGATGAACAGCTCATTCGCTGGTCGCTCGAAAAGCATCTTAGCGCGCAAGGCCATAAAGTTTTTACAGCCGAAACCGGCGAGGAAGGAATAAAAATTCATGGATTACACAATCCGGAAGTGGTTTTTGTTGACAACAAATTGCCAAAAATGCAAGGTTTGGATGTTATTTCAAAAATTAAAACCACTGATGAAGATACCTGCGTAATTTTTATGACAGCTTACGGCTCCATCGAAACAGCAGTAAAAGCAATGAAACTTGGAGCTTCAGACTATGTAAACAAGCCGTTTTCGTTAAAAGAAATTGATATTCTGATCGAAGAAATTTCGGGTAAATTACAGATACACAAAGAACTTCAGGTATTACGGCGCCAGCAGAAAATCGCCATAACTTTTGATCACATTATTGGCCAATCACCCGAAATAAAGCAAGTTATCCAGCTTGCTAAAAAAATTGCCGACACCGAAGCTACCACCATTTTATTGCTTGGCGAAAGTGGCACCGGAAAAGATCTTTTTGCTAAAGCTATTCATAACTCCAGTTCCCGGAAGGATAAGCCATTTGTAACAATAAACTGCTCATCATTGCCTGAAACACTTTTAGAAAGCGAGCTTTTCGGGCATGAGCAAGGTGCATTTACCGATGCGAAAAAACTAAAAAAAGGCTTTTTTGAGATTGCTGAAGGTGGAACCGTATTTCTTGATGAAATTGGTGAGATAAATCCAACAACACAGCTAAAACTTCTGGGAGTCCTCGAAAACAGAACCGTAAGACGAATTGGAGGATCAAAAGATATTCCGGTTGAAATCAGAATAATTGCTGCTACCAATAAAGATTTAAAAAAAACTGTCGAAGAAAAAACATTTCGTGAAGACCTTTATTATCGGCTTAAAGTATTCCAGATTACACTTCCACCTTTGCGTGAACATAAAGCAGATATCCTCGCCATGGCCGAATATTTTATCAGCCAGTTTAATCCGCAGTTTCGCAAAAGCATCAAAAGTATTGCCCCTGAGGCACAGGAAATGCTTAAAAAATACAACTGGCCTGGTAACACACGCGAATTGCGAAATGTTATGGAACGGGCAGTCATACTCGAAAATAGTACTATTTTGCAAACAGAAAGCCTTCCCGGAGAGATCATCTCACTTTATGATGAACTCTTAAAAAGGAATAAACCTCATCAAATTCCTGACTTAACATTTGAGCATGAGTCGGCAACCGAAAATGCCTCATTGTATGAAATGGAAAGGCAAACCATTATTCATGCGCTCAAAAAAACTAATAATAACCAAACACGGGCATCAAAATTCCTGGGCATTACCCGTGATACACTTCGCTACAAAATCAAAAAATACCACCTTTAATTAATAATGGGGCAAATAACCCAATCGCTTTGGGTTATTTGCCCCAACTTGTTGCTTTTCAAAATAATCTGGCTTGATGAAAGTGATTCTCGACGCCATGAAAGATTTTTTATTCGGCAGCCATCAATATTTCTTATTCACCCAAACCTCCCGCTTTGCCCTATTAAGGAATCAAAGGAAAGTTATCAGGCTAAGTGATGATCTTAAATCCGATCAAAATTATATTCATTTATCTTCATATTTGCCTAATGGCATGTTATTTGAAACCGCCAGAATACTTTGTTTCGCATGTTGCGGGCAAAAGCAAAAAAATTATTATATTAATTAAATACAAAACACATGAAACGTTTTAATTTATTTTTTACAATGTTTGTTGCGCTGTTATTTGCGCAGGTTGGATTTAGCCAGACGATGGTTGGTACTTCTCATGATTTCTCGGGAGACACATGGAATGCCACAGGTGAAATTTGCATTGTTTGTCATACTCCGCACAATGCCATTACTTCTGTTGCTGAGGCTCCTTTATGGAACCACCAGGTTACTGCCGTTACAAACTATGCTTTGTATGCGTCTTCAACTACAAATGCTACAATCGGACAACCCGACGCCAGCTCAAAATTATGTTTAAGTTGCCATGACGGTACAGTTGCGATGGAAAACTTCGGCGCAACCAACAACGGTACCCATTTTATGACCGGACCATCCCTTGTGGGAACCAGCCTCGCCAACGATCATCCTGTTTCGTTTACTTACGATGCAGCTCTGGCAACAACTGATGGTGGTTTATGGGATCCTGCAACACATCCTTCGGGAATTCCAGGCAGTGGTGGTACGATTGCAACCGACATGTTAATAGGCGGAAAAATGCAATGTGCTTCATGCCATGATGTTCACAACAGCGGCGGCGTAACAAGCCTTTTGCTTAAAAGCAACGCAGTGAGCGCGCTCTGTTTAACCTGCCATAAAAAATAGTCAAATTACGACCGTTCGTTATTTGTTAAATGAAAGGGCGAAATTTCACCCTTTCATTTTTCTTAACAGGTATTTAAAGATGAGTATGAACAGATATTTTGTTTACTTTTTGATTGGGATTGCAATATTCCAGTTTTTTTCATGCGCCCGTCAAATCACAAAACCGGGAACTGGTGCCGAAAGCATTATTTATCCGCCACCTCCTGATACTGCGCGGATTCAATTCCTCACATCAATCAGCGGATCAGCGGACATTACCGGAAATCAATCGGCATTTTCGAAATTCATTTTAGGCGAATCCAGTCCGAAGCCTATCAACAAACCTTATGGAATTGCCATTTCTGGTGGTAAAATGTACGTTTGTGACCTTGGAATTAATGGTCTCGAAATTATCGACCTGACAAAGAATACCTTCGAATATTTTACACCAGGTGGAAAGGGTTTATTACAAGTGCCTCTTAATTGTTTCATTGATGAAGATAGCATTTTGTATGTTGCTGACGGGGGAAGGATGCAAGTCGTAGCTTTCGACAAAAACCTTGAATTTCTTGCCGCCTTTGGTGAAGGAGAAAAATTTAAACCAACCGACGTTTTTGTTCATGGAAGTAAAATCTTTGTTCCGGATATGAATAATAATAGGATCAATGTCTATTCAAAAGAAACCTACAGTTTATTGTTTTCATTTCCTGAATCCGATAAAACCGCTCAGGATTACCTGTTTATGCCAACTAATATTTGTGTTACCGACGATAAAGTTTATGTAAGCGATATTGGCGGCTTTGATATTAAAATTTTCGACCTTGAAGGAAAATACCTGAAAACCATTGGTAAGCATGGCGATCGAATTGGTCAGTTTGCCAGGCCTAAAGGAATAGCCGTAGATGATAATTCGAATCTTTTTGTTGTTGATGCTGGCTTTGAAAATGTTCAGATTTTTGATAAAGAAGGTAACATCAGAATGTTTTTTGGTGGGCCTTACAAAGGACCAGGTGATATGTGGCTTCCAGCCAAAGTAACAATTTCGTACGATAAACTGGGCTTTTTCCAGAAATTTGTTGATAAGGAATTTACTTTAAAGTACCTCATATTTGTAAGTAACCAGTTCGGTCCCGACAAAATTAACGTGTACGGCGCAATCAGACCCAATACAAAAAAAACGAAGTAAATGCACACGGAGAAGAAAAATCTCATAGTATTTATGGTTATTCTGATAATATTCTTTATATCAGCATGTTCCAATAAAACCATGTCGTTTTTCTTTGACGGTGTTCCAAATAATAGCGATTCGCTGAATTTGATTTCACATGATGCAAGTTTTCGAGCCGATAGTGTCGGGACTGATGAAGTTATTGCTCAATCAGGTGCACCGGCCTATAATGTGCATCAGCCCTATCAGGAAAAAAATTGTATTGCCTGCCACGACCAAAATTCGATGGGAAAATTTGTTGAGCCGCAGCCCGCGCTCTGTTATCAGTGCCATGAAGATTTTGCTTCAGGTTACAAAATTTTACATGCGCCGGTCGAGGGTGGTGAGTGTACCGCTTGTCACAGCCCTCACATGGCAAAAGATGAAAAACTTCTGATTCGTGATAATCAGGAAATCTGTTTTTTCTGTCATGATCGGGATGATATTCTGAAACAACCAAATCATGAAGGCATCGAAAATACAGCTTGTACTGATTGCCATAACCCACATGGCAGCAATGAAGAACACTTATTGAACTAATAAATCTGAAATGATATGAACACCAAATGGTATCTGATTTTTGCACTGCTATACCCTTTGGTGTGTTTTTCGCAAAATGGCGATGCCTCTATGTGCAAGGTTTGGTGCCCCACTTCATTGTCAGGCGCAGTAAAGCTGGGAGGCCAGTACAGATACGAAAAAGGGACAACAAACCAGGTTTACAATTATCAGAAAAGCCCCGTGTTCTACGGCGGGTTTTTATTGAATTCAAGCAGCTATTTCTATCATCCCAATTTATTAACTCTCGATTTATCTGCCGAATATAATCCGGAAAAACGTCAGGACATTTATCTGGTTGTTCCCGACCAATCAGAAGTAAAAACAGTAAAACGGCTGAACATCAACACTGTGATGTTTAAGCAAAAAGAAGTTACGATTGGCGCTTTTGCAAATTTCGATGAAAGTTACACCAACCGTGAAAATTTGTCGAACTTAAAAGTAAACAGCACCAGTTGGGGGACAAACCTACTTTATGGCAACAAATTTCTTCCTGTCAGTGTAAGCTATCAGCAAGGCGTGACCAATGAAAAGGAAGTACAAACCAACCGAGTTTTCAATACCCGGCAATGTAATTTTAACAGCACAGCAAATAAGTCGTTCGGCTCAAGAGATAACAATGAATTAAGTTATTCTCACAATACATTTTCGAGGCAGGATTTCAATCTGACTGAGATAAAAAACACCACCGACATCATCAATTTAAACAACAATATGTATTTTGATGAACAGAGAAATATGAATTTTAACTCAAATATTTCGGGAACCAAACAAATAGGATACGATACCTATAACAGTTTTCAGGCTTTTGAAAATTACACCATGAAATTGCCAAAAAATTTTATTGTTGGCGCAAATTATAATTTTTACAATATCAAACGCGATTTGCAAGATCTAAAACAGAACAACCTGAATTTTTTTCTCAGGCATCATCTGTTTAAAAGTCTTTTTACCGATTTAAACTATGAATACGGCCGTGTAAATCAATCGGTATATCAGGAGACCAATAATAAGGCAGGTTTTGGACTAAGATACGAAAAGGATATTCCAAAAGGTCATCTCTCCCTTTCGTACAACTTTTCGAGGCTCAATCAAAACCACAAAAGTGCCTCGGTTTTGCTTCAGATTTTAAACGAGCCATACACTTTAACTGATGGACAAATTGCATTGTTAAACAAACCCTACATCGTTCCGGGATCGGTGGTTGTAAAGGATTTTACAGGAACCATTGTTTATCAGGAATTTTTCGACTACACAATTATCGAAAGAAACAATTATCTGGAAATTCAGCGGATTCCCGGTGGTCAGATTCCGAATAATGCAATTGTTTATGTTGATTACATTGCGAATCAACCGGGATCGTATGAATACGATTCAGATTTTCAGCATTTTGTGGCCAGTGTGACGCTATTCGACCAATTTGTTGAAGTTTACTACCGCTGGTCGAAACAAGATTATTTTAATCTTCAGACTTCCGATTTTCAGACCTTGAATTACTTCAATCAGAACATTATCGGGAGCCGGTTTGAATACAAATTTGCAAGTGTTGGCGTTGAGTACGACGACTATAACAGCAACATCATTCCTTACCGGCTTCTACGGTTTTTTATGCTTTTGCAGGGTAGTTTCGAAAATCGTTTGTTGTTCTCGTTAAATGGCAATTTGCGAAATTACCAGATGATCGACAATCAGGCAAATCAGCAATATTCCGATCTTTCGGGAAATGTTGCTTACTTGTTTAATGCGCAAACTAAACTAAACTTTGAAGTAGGATACCGAAAACAAGCAGGCGAAGGAATTGATCTGAATTTATTGACATTCAGAAGCGAGTTTACGGCTAATTACAGGCAATTGTATTTTAAAGTTGGTGTCGAAATGTACCGCCGTTTGTACCTTGGCGAAAAAGTTGATTTCGTAGGTGCTAATATTGAAGTTGTCAGGAAATTTAACTGGAACAGAAGGTAAAAAACTGATAATCGCCACATTCCGGTTAGAATCAATTTATCGGATTAGATAATCCATCTCCGAAATAACCAATTTCAGATAAAAGTAAAATACAGGTTGGCGAAGAAGTTCCAGATCGTAACTACAATAATTGCGAAGAACTTTGAAAGGTAAAAATTCACTTTAAATTTTGAGACTATCAGCCATAAAATGAGTGTGTTAATACCCAGGCCTATCATCGAAATGAAGATAAAATGAGAATATTCGATGGCTATTTCGGGGTTTGTACTTCTGAAAGTCCACATACGGTTTAAAACATAATTGGATGAGGCTGCCGAACAAAATCCGATCGCGTTGGCAAGATATTTCTGAATCTGTAATTTTTCTTTTGAAATCCAGGTTATCCCAAAATCGACCAAAAGCCCGGAAAATCCGACAATACCAAATTTTACAAATTTCCTGAAAAGCTCTTGCTGAAAGAATTCAAACATTTAAACCGATTTTGACTGCAAAGAAAAGCCTTTTCTAAAATAATAAAGCCGCAATTTAACTTTATCATTAAAAAAGTTTATTGCAGCTTTATTACAAAGTCTCCGAAAGGAGATTTTTACAAAACGCTATAGCTGAAGAATCAGAACCTCTTTTTTCCCATCACGTATTATATCAACACTTACCCGCTGACCGGCTTCAAGTGTTTTGAGCCGACCCATGTATTCGTAAATATTGGTGACTGGTTTACCATCGATAGCAACAATCCGGTCACCTTTTTTTACACCACCAATTTCTGCAGGGCCACCTTTTCGCACTCCATCAACACCTAAACCATTATTCTCGGATGAGGTTACATCAGGCATAATTCCAAAAGTTACTTTAAAATTATAACCCTGTTTTGCCTGATTTTTAGGCCCTGCTTCTTTGTAGCTAAGCAAATCCTGACGATTGGCAATTTCTGTAACCAACATTCCGGCAAGTTCTACGAGCATCGTTTCACCTTCGGCATTAATGGCTTCGGGCTTATCAAAAGGCGTATGATAATCTTCATGAGCGCCGGTTGTAAAATAAAAAACCGGAATATTTGAGGTGTAAAATGCAGCATGGTCTGATGGCCCGTAACCTTCGGGCGAATATTTCATCACCAGTTTTGTTTTGGTTGCCAGGATGTTTAGAATTTCCTCCGATTCACTTGAAGTTCCGGTTCCTCCGACAGTGATGCTGTTATTTTCTTTAAGCCTGCCAATCATGTCGAAATTTATCATGGCCTCGATTTCATTTAAAGGAATCAGCGGGTTTTCGGTAAAATATTTCGATCCCACCAAACCCATTTCCTCTGCGCCAAAAGCCATAAAAATTATGCTCCGCCTGAGGTTGTTTTTTTCTGAGGCGAGTTTTTCGGCAAGTTCGATAACACCGGCAACTCCCGATGCATTGTCATCGGCGCCATAATGAGGAGCAACCGTATCAGGCATACGGGAACCGGAGCCTGGTCCGCCAAAACCAAGATGATCGTAATGAGCGCCAATCAAAATATATTGGTCTTTTAAAACGGGGTCGCTGCCCTGGATAAAGGCAATTACATTTTGAGTTTTAACCATTTTCTGAATAATATCAGTCTGGGCCGAAACGGTTGATCCAGTCGAAAAACTCATCGAAGTTTGATTGGTGATAATGTCTGATTCAACCTGGACCAATGATTTGCCCGAGGCGGCAAAAATTGGTTCTACAAGTGTTCTTTTGATCTGTAACACAGGAATCCCGGCATTTGCAGCACTTTTATCGTACGATAGTTTCAGCAATTTATCATCTGCATCAAATTTTTCGCCAGATACAAAAATTACTCCGGCGGCTTCTTTATCTTTAGCTGTGAGAACTTTGTAGCGCTCGTCCACAAACGCATCAAATTTTCCTGTTGGTTTTTCGGCTTCTGGTGATCCGCGCAAAATTAAAACCCATTTCCCTTTTACATCAATATTTTGATAATCGTTCCATTTCAGGCTGTCGTTATTAATTTCGAACCCAAAACCAGCAAAAACAACTTCAGCTTCAATTTTTCCATTGGATGAAAAAGGTAAAGGCGTAAAATCCTCACCTAGTTTTCCTTTCAGTTCACCAGTTGTAAAACTATTTTTTTCACCCAGCTCTATGTCGGCAACAAGTTCAAAATACTGCATTCCATTTTCGCCAAGTAAATTTAAATCAGCCGACTTAAACTGATCTCTGATATATCCGGCAGCTATGAATGATTCCGGAGTTCCAGTTCCACGGCCTTTCAGGCTGTCGGAAGCTAAAAATTCGATATGCCCCAGAATTTCTTTTGGGGTAATTTTGCTCTGGTCCTGCGAAAACCCGCTAAGACCAAGTATTAGTCCAAGTAATAATGTTAATAAGTGCTTCATCATCTTCGATTTATTAATTTAATACAGCAAATCTCGTCATAAAGATTCGGCGCAAAGATAATTATCTAAATATGACCGGGATGCTTTTAATGATAAAAATGGGCGATAAAAACCATCTATTTTTCAAGATTTACAATATTAGAAGTTAATATTCAATTAATTAAACCCTTTCACCAAATCCAACCAAATTTTCAGGCAATCTGTTCTCGGATTTGCAATTAAAGATTAATTTTGTTTTTTTTGAACGAAAAACGAAGCACATTTTAAACAAAGGATTATGAAGAAATTTGCAGTGATTTTGGCTGGCTGTGGTGTATTTGATGGGGCAGAAATTCATGAAGCTACCCTGACCTTACTGGCAATTATGCAACAAGGCGGAACCTATCAAATTTTTGCTCCCGACATCAATCAGCATCATGTTGTAAACCACCTTACGGGCAAGGAAATGCCTGAAAAAAGAAATGTTTTGGTTGAATCTGCGCGAATAGCCCGCGGTAAAATTTCACCTTTAAAAGATTTCGATGCCGGCGAATTTGATGCATTGATTATTCCTGGTGGTTTTGGTGTGGCAAAAAACCTGTGCAGTTTTGCTTTTCATGGCGCTGACTGCTCTGTAAACAGTGAGGTTGCCGGGGCTATCAAAGATATGCACTCCAAAAAGAAACCCATCGGTGCCTTGTGCATTTCACCCGTTTTGCTTTCAAAAGTTCTTGGCGATGTAGAATTAACCATTGGTTCTGATTTGGGTACGATTTCGGGAATCGAAAAAATGGGATCAAAGCATATCAAATCCACCCATGGTGAAGTAGTTTACGATAAAATTCATAACATTTTCACCACTCCCTGTTACATGCTTGACGCCAATATTTTACAAATTTTTGATGGTGCTACAAATATTGTAAAAGCCATGATTAAAAGTCTGAAATAGTTAATTCAGATTTTGGATGGTTACGTTTTAAGAGGCTTTTTTCCTGCACAAGGATAAATGATTAGCGGCAATCTAATCAGCGATTGTCGGGCTTTCCTGATTCATTTTTATTGTTTTGCCAGCTTAAACCGATACTCAGGTTTTCACCCACCGCAAATATGGTTTTGTTTTGATCATCCTTTTTGATTGAACGATAAATTGGCAGTCCGTCGGCAAATTCTAAAAAAGTCTCTTTACTTCGTGAAGCAATGCTGTTAACAAGTGCAGGTTCCTGCTGGCCTGACTTACCTGTATTCAGAATTTTTCCTCCAAGGTTGGCAAGTACAAGGCCAAAGGCACTTTTTTTATTTTCTTCATTAATAAGACCGGTGCTGATTGCTTCACGTAAAATCATGTCATCAAAAATGCCGGATAATTCCTCACGATTCATAAAATGAAAATTTTGTCTGGGATTTATGCCAATTTGCAATGATCCCCGATGAGGATTTAACGGATTCAAATTTACAAACTCAGCTCTTTCATTTTCGTAACTATTGGATTTGGCAGGGTTTTCAGCATGAAGTGTAATGTCATGGCGATCCGTCGGAATTATTTCAGTGATTTCGTGGTTACCTGAGCCATTCTTTATTGCATTTTCCTGATTACCGGCAACATCTGTTGGTTTGTTGGTTCCAGTCAATAAAGGGTTTGCTTGAGATTTTTCTGATACACCGATTTTTTCAACATGCTGATTAGCCGGATTATAATTAAAGTCTGAAAGAACCCTGAAAATGGTAAATGTGATAACAAAAATGGCTGCAATTGCAGCTGCATATCGAATCGCTTTTTTCCTGAAAGGAACTATCAAAGCCCTTTTTAACAATACTTTATCCGGGTAAACTATTTCATCCTTTGGTTTGAGATATGTCTTATTAAAGGTCTTAATCTCATTTTCGATACCAGAATTCCTGTTTTTAAATTCTTCAAAGACAGCTATTTCTTCTTTTGAAAGGTCACCTTCGAGATAAGCAATGATCCATTCTTCAAAATTTTCCTGATTTATTGCCGCTACCGGGATAATTTCCAGTCTTTTAAGTTTTGATTTTGGCTCAAAAACAATGCGAAAATCAGGATTTAAACCAACGTTTTCAAAATCGAAAAACTCATCCTGCAAATCAGGATTTTCCGCTAAAAAACGGGCAAGATCCTCCCTGGCCTTGTTGTCAAGGCTGTTCTCGCTATAGTCGAGAAAAAATGCGCCGTAATTACTCCTGTCAATCTGCAT
>CAJATL010000080.1 GCA_903944895.1 uncultured Bacteroidota bacterium | reverse complement strand
GAATGTAGAATGTGGAATGTAGAATGTGGAATGTAGAATGTGGAATGTAGAATGTGGAATGTAGAATGTGGAATGTAGAATGTGGAATGTAGAATGTGGAATGTAGAATGTGGAATGTAGAATGCATCACTAAACCTCCACGTTGGGAGTTGGTTATTGGATTTTGGATATTGGATTTTGGATATTTACTCTTCAAACGCTGACAGGTCCTTTGGACGCTGTCAGGTTAAAATAGACGGAGACCTGACAGCGTGCGCAGCACCTGTCAGCGTCAGAAAATAACAACGAATATCCAATGTAGAATGTAAAAAGTAAAAAGTCTCCTCGTAGGGCATTGAAAATTGGATTTTGGATTTTGGTTATTGGATTTTGGATATTTACTCTTCAAACGCTGACAGGTCCTTTGGACGCTGTCAGGTTAAAATGGACGGAGACCTGACAGCGTGCGCAGCACCTGTCAGCGTCAGAAAATAACAACGAATATCCAATGTAGAATGTAGAATGTAGAATGTAGAATGTAGAATGTAGAATGTAGAATGTAGAATGTAGAATGCATCACGAAGCCTCCAACGTTGGGAGTTGGTTATTGAATTTTGGAAATTGGATTTTGGAAATTGGATGTTTTCTCTTCCAATAACCGCTTCCCTGCTTCCTGCTTATGGCTTGATTGCCACCAGCAAAGCACCGGTAATAAACGCCAGAACCCACCAGATATAGGCATAACGCGAGTACATGTGAAGCCCTTTTGGTACGTCGGCGCCGGTTCCGTTTTTATGCCTGAGCCGCCAAATCAAAACTGCATCAATAAACATGGCCAGAAGAGACGAATATCCAATGAAACCATGGGGGGTAAGACCACCGTTTTTTGATCCAAGAATCATAAAGGTGGTCGCCGTAATGTCGAGCAAAACGCCAAGTGTGAGAAAGATCAACACACGGCTGAGGATTTTCTTTTTACGTTGCTCAGTAATAATGGCGATGCTGTAGCTTGCCAAAGCAAAAAAAACGATTGTTGTTCCTGTGATCAGTAATGAATTCATGCGTTATAATTTAGGTTGCAAAACTAACAAATCCCGGGAAACCAAAAATCCGGGAAATCATGGGGCTCTTAGTTTGGAAATTGTCTTTTTTGGCAGAAATCACAAAATTCAAATCACAAAAGTCAAATCACAAATCACAAAAGTCAAATCTCAAATTAAATCAAGGAATTATTTGAGATTTGAGTTTTGGTTTTTTGCTTTTTGTTTTTTTTCAGGTTAGGTTTTTGTGGCCCGTGTGATGTGCCGCTTTCCGGGAGGGCCGGGCAGTTTTTCGACGGTAAAGCCCGCACTTTGCAGGTTGCGACGGATTTGTCCTTTGGCGGAATAGGTGGTCAGAATTCCACCTGTTTTCATCGATTTTCCAATTTTCATAAATATTTCTTCCGTCCAGAGTTCAGGTTGCACATCAGGGCCGAAGGCATCGAAATAAACCAGGTCGTAATGACCATCCGGCAAAATAACAGCTTCGATTTTTGAATGGCGTTTTGTAATAAAGAAATGATCAGCGATGATTTGTTCCGTTTCCCAGGGCACCTGATGAAGTAAGCCGAAAATCCTGCCGGCACTTTCGGATGTAAGAAAATCAGTAAAATTCAGGACTTCGATGAGGTTCTGATCAACCGGAAAAGCTTCGATGGTGGTGTAATGTATGGTTTTACCGGCTGCTGCATCAAAACTGAGCAGCGCATTCAATCCTGTGCCAAATCCGACTTCCAGCAAATTTACAGAGGATGAATTTTGCAAAACCGGCTTTAATCCGGCATCAATAAACACAACTCCCGACTCGGTAATCGCCCCGAATGTCGAATGATAATGTTCGTTCAGTTCGCGCACAAACAGCGTTGTGGAACCGTCGCCGGTAATGATGAGTTCGGTTTTCATGATTTCGCAAATGACGAATATTTTTGGCGATATTGCTGTAAATTATTTTTTCTGTTTACATTTACAAATCTAAACGCAATTAAAACAATGTTATCATGCTTAACAAATTAAACCTCGAAGCTGTTCTTTTTCTCGACATCGAAACGGTGCCGGCCTTTTCGGAATATGGTCAGATGCCGGATAATTTTAAGAAATTATGGGATCACAAAGTTACGCGGCTTACCAAAGAAAATGAGACCGACACGCCTGAAACCATGTATAACCGGGCAGGAATTTATGCCGAATTTGGTAAGATTATCTGCATTTCAGTTGGGTTTCTTGCCAAACGTCAGTTCAGGATAAAATCGTTTTATGGCGATGACGAAAAATCACTTTTAAAGGAATTTACCGATCTTCTCAACAAACATTACAACACCCCGCAACACCTGCTTTGCGCGCATAACGGCAAAGAATTCGATTTCCCCTATATTTCGCGGCGGCTGCTGATTAACGGCATGCCTCTTCCGGCCATCCTTGATTTGCAGGGACGTAAACCCTGGGAAGTAAATCACCTCGACACGATGGAGTTGTGGCGGTTTGGCGATTACAAAAATTATACTTCGCTTAGCCTGCTTACAGCCATTTTCGACATCCCAAGCCCCAAAGACGACATCGACGGAAGCATGGTTGCCAGCGTTTATTATCAGGATAAAAACCTCGAACGCATTGTAAAATATTGCCAGAAAGATACGCTCACCGTTGCCCAGATACTTTTGCGCTATATGGGGAGGCCGCTCATTAAAGAAGAGGAAATCATTTTTACGTGATCGAAAATCAATCGGCTAATTTTGCGGGGAATCAGAGTACCTTCACCCCAAATCTTTCCAAAGTATTCATCAGGACTTCTTTTTTAACAGGTTTGGTAATAAATTCGTCACAACCTGCCATCATAGCGTTTTTACGGTCTTCGGTTCCTGAATAGGCTGTTACGGCAATAATTGGTAAGTCTTTGCGGAATAATTTGATTTGCCGGGTGGCTTCAAAACCATCCATTAGAGGCATTTTTAAGTCCATCAAAACGATATCAATTTCGGGATTATTCAGGCAAATATCTACTGCTTTCTGGCCATCTTCTGCATGAATAAGGTTTATAAATTCATACTTTAGTATTTTGTTGATATAGAAATAGTTAAACTCATCATCTTCAGCAACGAGAACATTTAATTTATCTCCAGGTTTACTTTTTTTGACAGGGATATTTTCATCCACAAAACCAAAAGATTGACTAAAGCAGGGTAATGAAAAGGAAAATGTAGAGCCAACTCCTTTTTCGGAACTGACTTCGATTTTGCCACCCAATAATTCAACAATCTTACTTGCAATCGACAAGCCAAGGCCGCTGCCTTCGTAGCCGCGGGTCATGCTTGCATGTTCCTGTGTAAAACCTTTAAATATCTGTAGGTTGTTTTCAGGTGATATTCCAACACCGGAATCCTGGACAAAAAACCGAATATCAGTTCCTTTAATTTCAAAACCTAATTTAACAAAACCAAGCTCGGTAAATTTTACAGCATTGTCCAGCAAATGAAAAAGCGTTTTTTCGAGCAGGTCTTTGTCGGTTTTAGCTTTGATGCCATCAGCGTTTTCTGGAATTTCCATCGAAATTTTCAGTCCTTTTTTACGGGAGGGTTCTCTTAATTTTTCAACCACACCACACAGCAAAGGCTCCAGATCAAATTCCAGCCGGTTAACTTCCTGGTTTTTTGATGTTAACAGCGAGATGTCGATAAAATTGGTTACTGTATTAATGAGCCTGTCGCTGCTTTCGTTGACCATTGAGAGATATTCTTCTTTTTCTTCATTGGAAAGACCGGCATCGGTAAGAATTTGGCTAAAGCCAAGAATACCATTTAATGGGGTGCGTATTTCGTGCGAAATATTATTGATAAAGGCTCCTTTCAAATTGTCGCTGGCTTCGGCTTTTTCTTTGGCTGCAATAAGTTCGATGTTGATATTTACGAGTTCGGCAGTTCGTTCTTTAACTTTCTCTTCCAGGATCAGGTTTTGGTTTTGTAGCTGTTTCTGAAGGTAGGAGGTATGAAGCAGGTTTCTGATACGCAATCCAACCTCAATTAAATCGAACGGTTTGGTAAGAAAATCGCTTGCACCGCCTGAGAGCGCCCGTTGTTTTGATTCCGGAGTTACGTCAGCAGTAAGAATCAGTATGGGTAAATAGGTGTCTTCGGGGATTAATGGTTTAAGTTGTTCCATTACTTCAAAGCCACTCACATAGGGCATCATAAGATCGAGTAAAATTAAATCAGGGACGAAACTTCGGTAAAGGGATATTACTTCACGAGGGTCGATAGAAGTTTTAATATTGGTGTAACCTTGCATTTCGAGCAAGCCTAACAAAACCTCAACATTGGCTTCCTGATCATCAATAATCAGGATATTCGCGTTTTTTAAAGTTGAATCGATCATAGTTTGCTATTTAATGATTTCTAAAAGATATTTGACAATAGTTTTGAGTTTTGAATTAAAATTTCCAGTAAGCACAAGCAGGAGACAAGATTCCTGTTTCGGTTTTTATGAATTTCCGGTTTTGGTACTTTTACATTTCATTCTTTATTATCCTTTCTTATTAATCCACAAATCTACAACTTTTAGGAAACTAAAAACATCCAATGGCTTTGTTAAATAATCTTTAGCTCCTGATTTCATAAGTTTTTCCAGTTGATGAGGCATAACGTCTGCGCTTATTACTACAACCGGGATTTCATTTACTTTTGAGTCGGCGAGTAGCAACTCAAGCACTTCGCTTCCATGCATATCGGGCAAATTGAGGTCGAGAAGGATTAAATCGGGGTTAAATTCGGCGGCCAGTTTCACGATTTCCATCCCATTCGTATTTGAAATCAACTGTATTCCCGGGCGTTGATTTATAAGAACTTGTTCGACCAGTTCGATATTTGAAATATTGTCTTCGAAATACAGGATGAGGCCTCTGAAATTGTTCTTGTCGGGTTCAGTTTTCAGTTGCCCGATTGGAGTTTCCACAATTTCGATCTGGCTTTTGGTTGCCGGAAATTCAATCCGGAAAGTTGTGCCTTCGCCTAAAACACTATTAAGGCCAATACTTCCACCCATGGCTTCCATGAGTTTTTTAACCACGGCAAGTCCAAGGCCTGTACCTTCGGTGGTGGTTTTTTCGGCTCCAATGCGCTCGAATGGTGTAAAAATCCTTGAAAGATTTTCTTCGGAAATTCCCAATCCGGTATCAGTCACCGAGATTCTGATAGATTCAGGGCCTGCCTCTGATTTTACGACAACCGTTCCACCATGGCGGTTGAATTTAATGGCATTGTTGAGCAGGTTGAGCATCACTTGTTTAAACCTTTGCCGGTCGGCTCTGATAAAAAGATAATTGTCCTGAGAACTGACCAGATCGATGGTAACTTGCTGATTAGTAGCTAAAGGTTTTACAATATCAATCATTTCCATGATAACGCTACCTACCTGAACAGGTTCCAGCGAGAGCGCAATATGGCCTGATTCGATTCTTGAAATATCGAGCACTTCATTGATGAGATCGAGCAGATGTTTCCCGCTTCGGAGAATATGTTTTACCCCTTTGCTTTGTGAAGTGTTGAGTTCGCCCATTTCCATCAGTTGCGCAAAGCCAAGAATCGAATTCAAGGGAGTTCGCAGTTCGTGGCTCATACGCGACAGGAATTCGGTTTTAGCACGATTTGCTTTTTCGGCTTCGTTTTTTGCTTTTAAAATTTCTTCTTCGGCCTGTTTGCGCCTGGTGATATCAAAAAAAGTAACAACCGAGCCTTCAACTTTACCATTGATAAATACCGGATTCGACCAATATTCGACAGGGAAGCTACTGCCGTCGGCCCGCCAGAAAACTTCATTTGCCGAATATGCTTTTTCGCCCTGCTTGAATGACGCATGAATCAGGCAATTTGATTCATCCAAAATGCTGCCATCGGCAAGATGATGATGAATGAGCCGGTGCATATCCTGGCCAAGCAACTGCCCGGCGTTTTCGTAACCTAATAGTTGCAGGCATGCCGGATTGGAAAAGATGCATTTGCCATCAGGATTTATTCCGTAAATACCTTCGGCTGTTGAGTTGAGTAAAATCCCGAAGCGTTCTTCGCTTACTTTGATCTCCGACGTTAGTTTTACTGCTTTGTGCTTTGCCTGTGAATAGGTGTTAAACAACGATAACGACAAGGCAAACAATAGTAAACTAATTAAAATACCGCTTGCGAGGATGATTAAAACTTTTCCGCTTATGACAGATTGCTCCATTGATTTAGAAAAAGATAATATCCACATTTGCCCGTTAAAATCAATAGGCAAATTAACTATTTGGCCCGGAATGTCGGCGTGTTGCAGGGTATCGGTTATCTCGCTGTCGTACAATAATGCATTGGCCGAAACGATACTGTCGTAAACCTGTAAATGAAATCTGGCCTGCTGGTATAAATCCCGATGGCCTAAAATACCTTCCATTAAATCGTACATCCGGTATGGGCTGTAAACCCAGCCAATAATGGCTGCCCGGCGCTGTTCGGTTGTGTTGGCAGGCATGCCATTCCGGTAAACCGGAACGTACATTAAAGTGCCTGTTTGAACATTTTCGTTGGTTTCCTGTACAAGGGTTACTTTACCCGAAAGCATGGCAACATCAAAATCGCGCGCGGCCTCCATTGCTCTCCGGCGTGTTGGCTCGGTTAACATATCATAACCAAAAGCCCGGAGATTCCGGCCTGAAAATGGTTCAAGGTAAATAATGGAGCTGTAAACGGACCTGTCACCCGAAGGTTTTACAGCATAATCAGGAAATCCCTCGCTGCGGATGCGCTGAATATGCTGTTGCAATTGGTTTTTAGGCACAACCAACGAAAACCCCAAACCCTGAATGCCCGGTAAATTCTTTTCGATTCTTACACCTTCGATAAAGGCTTTCCATTCGCTGCGTGTAACGGTATCCGAAGCAGCAAAAAATGCAGTACCTGCCCGCAAAAGTTGCGCATGCGCATGGAGCCGGATGGTAATTTTTGCTTTTATTTCGTTACAGGTCACAACCAATTCGTTTTTTTCTTTTACTTCCTCTACCCGGCTGGTATAAAATACCGCTTCCATTGTAAGTATCAAAGCCCCAAGCATAATGATCAGTGCCTTCCAGACATTTTGGAAATTGGCATTTGGAAAAAGAAGCTCTTTTAAAAAATTAGTTTTACTCATTTCATTCGTGTGTTTTTCTATTCGTTTTTGGTCATCCAAACATCAACCACCCTTAAAAACTCAACGATGTCGAGTGGTTTGGTTAAATAGTCTTTGACTCCCGACTGCTTTAGCTTCTCAATCTTTTCGGGCATTGCATCGGCACTGACAATGATAACCGGAATGGTGTTTGTTTGTGGATCAGCCATCAGGT
>CAJATL010000079.1 GCA_903944895.1 uncultured Bacteroidota bacterium | reverse complement strand
TACATCATTGATTATGAAAACAAGAATTATTTTAATAGCGCTTTTTGCAATCTTTGCAGGAAATGTCTATACTCAGCCGGTTCCACAAAAGGCGCCAGCCGATCCAAATTATAAAATTACCAACCAGGAATTTGAAGCAATGAAAGCCAACGGCATCATTTTGCCCCCGATCAAACCGGCTTTCGATCCCTGGAAAAACTTCAGGCCAAATAATACCCGAACCTTCGACCCGATTTACGATATGCGGACTACAGGCTGGCTGACTTCGGTAAAATCGCAGACTGCGGGTGCCTGCTGGGCTTATTCGACCATGGGTGCTGTCGAATCCAGGTGGAAAATGCTTGGTCTTGGCACATACGACCTCAGCGACAATAACCTGAAATGGTGCCATAAATACATCCCTTCGCGCAGTACTTATGGCAACCACTGGATGTCGTCGGCATATTTTGCAAGGCGATCCGGTCCGTTTCTCGAATCGGAATATCCTGCACCCGGCAGCCCGGATAACTGCCCCGACAATCTTTCGGCTGTCTATTACATTCATCAATCCCGCTATCCACCCTTTAACATGAATGCTATCAAGCAATCTGTTCTGGATTATGGCCCGGTGTGGAGCCTTCTTTACATCGCTGATGCTTATTATAATGCATCAAATTACACTTACTATTATGGCGGCACAGCATCCGTTAACCATGCCGGATGTGTGGTGGGCTGGGACGACACCAAAGTTACTGCCGGAGGTACGGGAGCCTGGATTGTAAAAAACACTTATGGCACTGGCTGGGGCCAGCAGGGTTATTACTATATTTCGTACAACGATTCGCAATTTTTGAGGTACAACGGCTACTGGCCCGAAATGATGGAAAATGAAGCCAACACCACCATTCATCAGTACGACGAAATTGGTGGTTACTGGGGCGTGGGCTTTAACTCCGAGGTGGGTTATGGCCTTGTAAAATTCCAAAACACCGAACATAATCAGGAAATAACCAAAGTTGGCACTTTCCTGCTTTCGACGGGCTGCGGCGTTGAGATAAAAATCTACGATTCCTTCAATGGCACAGTTTCAGGGCTTTTGGGCTCCAAAGACGAAACCATCAGCGGGCTGCCCGGCTATTACACCATCGATCTTGATTCGGCTATTTTCATCCCTGCCGGTGAAGATTTTTATGTTCAGATAAAATACGATTCCAACGACCCGACTGATTTCTGGCCGATCTCCATCGAAGACACCATCACCGGATATGCCCAACCAGAAATCGAAACCGGAAAATACTGGATTGCCCCAAATCCTCAATTATGGCCAACTTACTGGTATCAGGTTGGCAAAAACACAGCTTATCATTACGATCTTTGCATCAAGGCTTACGCTAATATTTTACCTGACCCGATTGCCTCTGCCGGCGATAACGATACCATTGCCGAAGATGAAAGCTTTTTGCTTTCGGGTGCTGCTGCCGAAAATTATGGCGAACTGTTTTGGACCGGGGGAGATGGAACTTTTGACAACCCGAACATCCTGAAACCTGAATATTTTCCGGGGGTAGCCGATATCACAGCCGGAACGGTTGAACTGTGCTTAAACGCCCAATCGATCTACCCAAACACGCTCGAAGACGAAGATTGCATGACATTAAAAATCAATCATTATCCTTTGATAACAATTACTTCACCTGCTGATGCTGAAAAATTTTGCGAACCGCTGATTGTTGTAACCGGCACTGCCAGTGACCCGGATACGGATCTGGATATGGTGGAAGTTCGGCTGAACGCTGGTTTGTGGCAAACTGCCCAGGGAACCGAAAACTGGAGCGTTGACCTGACTTTGGAGCAAGGCATCAACACCATCGAAGCAAGGGCAAAAGATGCCGGAAATCTGGTTTCGGATACTTCAGAAATCAACCTCAACCTCAACATTCAAAACATCCCGTTGTTGCTGGGATGGTCGGCAATTTCCTCATTTCTCGAACCCGACGATCCCAATGTTGTAAACGTCATGCAGGATGTGGTTTCAAATCTGGTGATCTTGCTTGGAAAAACCGGAATTTATGCACCTGCTCCTTATAATGTCAATACAATCGTCAACTGGGACTCCAACAGAGGCTACAAAATCAAAATGAGCAACGCTGATTTACTGAGTTTTTGCGGTGATACATTGTCGGGAAATACTGTGAATTTTGACGCGGGTTTTAATTTTATCCCGGTACACACCAATGTAAATGCGCCGATTTCCGGAATCTTTTCAAATCCGGCAACCGACATTCTTTATATTTACGATTTGGCAACCACCAAAATCTATTGGCCTGACGGTGGCATCTACAACCTGCAATTTCTTTTGCCCGGAGTGGGCTACATGGCCTATTTCATTAATCCGGTAACCATAACTTTTCCTGCGTTTGTTGCTCCCTTTTCCGAAAACAAAGCAACAGCGCAAATCCCGGCATCCGGCCCATGGCCTTGCATTGCAAACTTCAATGTGCACCTGATTTCGATCGATAAAAATGCAATTTCACCCGATGAAGCCAACTTTATAGGAGCTTTTGATAATAACGGTCATTGTATCGGTTTTACCGAAATTACCGAAACCAACGAAAATTACCTGCTTGCAGTTTACGGTGATGATGAGTTTACAACCCTGAAAGATGGCGCAAATGCCGGAGAAATATTTAGTTTTAAGATGCACAGCAAAACCGCGCAGATGGATGAAGAACTTTTCGCAGTGTATGATCCATCCATGCCCCAGAACGATGCAAAATTTACAGTAAATGGTTTATCAAAAATTACCAGCTTTTACAAAGAATCTGCAGGGTTTAACGAAAGAGTAACTCCCGAAATGATCCGGGTTTTCCCGCAACCTGCCAGCGAAATGATCACGATCATCTATCCGTTTAACCCCGAAAATCTGAATCTGCAACTCCTTTCGATGGATGGAAAAATCCTGAAAACAGGCATCATCAACAGCCGGCAAACGGAATTGAATGTTGGAAACCTTGCACCCGGAGTTTATATTTTGAAAATTCACGATAGCGAAAATCTTATCCTGAAAAAGGTGGTGATCGAATAATTTTGGCGGATCTGGCTATTTCAGATAATGCTCCAAAACATTGAAATGCCCGATTAATCATGAATATTGGCAGATGGATAAATTATGTAAGTTTGCTAACCAGTATTTGGGTAAATAATTACGCTGGATCAATCGAATTTAAGTGAAAACATAATGTCAGATCAACATCTGCCGAATATACTTATCGTTGACGATAATGAGGAAAATCTGGTCTTGCTTGAAGCAGTAATCAGAAATATCAAGCTCAATATCATCCGCGCACTATCTGGAGCTGAGGCTCTTGTGAAAACCAGGGGGATTGACCTCATGCTGGCAATTATTGATGTTTCGATGCCTGAAATGACTGGTTATGAGCTTGCTATCATAATGAATGATGAAAGACCAGCCGAAAAAGTTCCTGTCATTTTTGTAACAGCCAACAATGTCCGGATGTCGGATGTATTAAAAGGTTATAGTTCAGGTGCAGTCGACTTCATCATCAAACCGATTGTCAATGTCATGCTGCTATCAAAAATCAACGTCTTTCTTGATCTTTTCTATCAAAAACAGACCATCATCAGCAAAAATATACTCCTGAATAAATCTGCCGGTGAATTGATACTCTTCAACGAGCGGTTAAAGAAACGCGAAGACAAACTACTGCAGGAACAACACTTCACAAAAGCCCTGCTCGATAGCATCCCGGGCATATTTTACCTCTACACTTACCCCGAATTAAGATTGGTAAAATGGAACAAACAACACGAAACACTTTTAGGTTTTGAAACTCATGAGATGGAAGGCCGTCATGCCCTGGAATGGCATTCAGCCGAAGCCAGAGACGCAGTTTTGGATTCGTTGAAAGATTTTATGGATGGTAGTCAGGTTTCGGTTGAAACAACATTGTTGGCAAAAGACGGGCGTTTAATTCCCTTCTTTTTAACCGGATTAAAATTTGAAGATAATGGCCAAAACTATTTGATAGGCATTGGCACTGATATCACCAAAAGAAAAATAGCCGAAGAAGAATTGAAAAACTCTTTTGAGCAATTACATCAATTAACAAAACATATCGAGAAAGTCAGAGAGGAAGAAAGGCTGGTCATTTCGCGTGACCTGCATGATGATTTGGGCCAGGCACTTACTGCCGTAAAAATTGATCTTGGCATAATAAAACGCCAGCTTATTGATGAGGATGTAGTTTCAAAAATAAATAAAGTATCAGCCCTCGTAGGCGAGACCATCAAAACCGTTCAGCGGATTACCTCGGAGTTAAGGCCACAGATTATTGACGATCTTGGCCTTGAAGCAGCCATCGAATGGTACACCAACGAATTTGCGGCCCGAAATGGAATTGAGATTTTTCTTGACATCACTTCAGACATATCTATCAATCCAGATGCATCTCTTACCCTTTTCAGGATTTTGCAGGAATCGCTTACCAACATTGCCAGGCACTCCAAAGCCACTAGCGTCGAAATCGAACTTAGCAGAAATGCAGATTTTATAATTTTCAGGATTTCCGATAATGGAATTGGAATAACCGAAAGCCAGATAAAATCGAAAAATTCGTTTGGGATAATCAGCATGAAGGAAAGGGCCGCATCGCTGGGAGGTATTTTGGATATTAGCAGCGAAAATGGCCATGGAACTGTTATAATGTTAAAATTACCTATTAATCATCTTTAACCTATGAAAATCCTGATTTGTGAGGATCATAAGATTGTTCGCGATGGCCTGAAGCAAATACTTCATCAACTGGAAGGTTTGACATTTATCGCGGAAGCTGCAGATGGTCATGAAGCGCTCGAACATTTTCAAAGAGAGATTTTCGATATCATGTTACTCGACATTTCACTTCCCGATTTAAATGGACTGGAAGTTCTTCAGTCGGTAAAAGTAAAATGGCCTTCCACAAATGTGCTTATGCTGAGCATGCATCCTCAGGAACAATACGCCTTACGAGCCCTGAAACTTGGAGCTTCCGGATATCTGACCAAAGATACTGCCTCGGAGGAATTGCTTGTAGCGGTAAAAAAAGTATCGGAGGGAGGGAAATACATTTCTCAGGCATTAGCCGAAAACCTTGCTTTCCATATTAACGATGACAAAAACCAACAAAAACATGAAAAGCTTTCGGCGCGTGAATTTGAAATCATGATCAGGCTTGCCGGCGGAAAATCCCTTCAGGAAACCGCAAATGAACTTTTCATCTCCAATAAAACTGTAAGTACTTACCGAACACGGATTATGGAAAAAATGACGTTAAGCAAAAACACAGAACTTACCAGGTACTGCATCGAAAACAAACTGATTTAAGGTTCCTGATTCTCAGCAATTAATTTTTGCACCATCAGCCAGCCTTCTCCCCCCATCCCTAACTTGCTTTTCACATTATTTGTAGGATTTATCCTACAAAATAAATAGCCTTTTCCCTACAAACATTTCCGTCTTTATCCTACAAACGCTCATTTATTTAAGTATTTCCTTTGATGGTCAATCAGCAAAACTGTCATGAAGGTAATAATAGCAGATGATTCGGATTTGATTCTTGAAAGGTTGCAGCAAATGCTAAGTCAGCACGATAAGGTGGAGCTTGTCGGGTCTTTCAAAAATGGAACAGAAACACTTGAAGCTTTGCGTGCATTAAAGCCCGACCTGGCCATTGTTGACATCAATATGCCCGGATTAAGTGGCCTGCAGGTATTAAAGGAAATCAGAAAAGAAGATAAAACCCTCAAATTCATCATCCTCACTTTTTATGCTACCGATTATCATCGGCAACTGGCAATTGAGGCGGGTGCTGACTATTTCTTTTCGAAGGGAGATGATTTTGAGAAAATCCCTGAAATAGTTGAGGAATGGATATCAAAAATAGTAACAAGCTAAAACTCAAATAATAACAAATTTAGATTCTTTAGAATTTAGTATGAACTTAAAAATGATTCCGTGATAAAAAAAAACAAAATACTTTACAATTTGGGCTTATGCTCAGCCATCGCCCTGCTTATTTTGTCAACCGCCCGTTGCAGTAAAGATTCCGATATTGTTGAGGTGACAGATTATTCGAAAACCAATCATTGGTTGAAACTACCATCAAATCCCGACAAACCTGTGGATGTTTTCTATCTTTATCCCACCGCCTGGACTCCGGATAGTGTGACAAATCCACTGTATTGTGAAATCGATGAACCCACGATGTTTACAGGCTCAGCTTTTGCCTACAGCAAACAGGCAACCGCATTCGAAACAGTGGGGAATATATTCGCACCGTATTACCGCCAGGCCAATGCCATACGAACCTTGGTTTCACCTGAAGAACAACGTTGGGAGATTCTCAAAAATGTTCCTGCCAAAGATGTTATGGCAGCATTTGATTACTACATAAAAAACTACAACAATGGCCGCCCGTTTATCATCGCGGGGCATTCACAGGGCGCTAACCTGATGTTGTTCCTTTTGAAAGACTATATGACCGAAAATCCCGACGTTTACGCACGGATGGTTGCTGCCTACGTAATCGGGTATCCGGTAACTACCGAATTCATGAATGCCAACACGCATCTGAAATTCGCAGAAGGTCCTGACGATACGGGTGTGATAATTTCGTACAACACCCAGTCGCCCAATGTATCTTCCGGTACTAACATCGTGGTCGGTGATAATATTGGCATGGTGATAAATCCAATCAACTGGAAAAGAGACGAGACCTTAGCCACTGCCGCCGAAAGCCTGGGCTCCTTTATTCCGGACAGCACCATGATAAACTTTGAAAAAGTGCTCAATTTTGCTGATGCCCGAATTGATTTAACACAAGGGGTTTTGATCTGCAGCAGCGTGAATGATAGCGCTATGTACAAACTATCCGGTGGTATGGGTTTAGGCATTTATCATGGCTTCGATTACCCTTTTTATTACTTCGACCTCCAGCAAAATGCCGAAAACAGAGTCAACAAATATTTTGGAAAATAAAATTCATTAAATAAAAAAAAGTATGAAAATCTTTATCACATTAAACCGGATGAAACCAATTTTAGTGCTTCTTGCACTAATGGTTTCTCTACAAAGCAACGGACAGACATCTGTCCGGGAAAACCCGACGGCAGGCGGTGTCGTTAACCCAAAAGATGAATCAAAGGATCCGGATGTCAGGAAAGGGGTATTTTTTATCACTCCTTTTTATGAGATCAGTTACTTTGATAATCTGAAACTTGTTTCCCACACCAACTACTACACCGAACCCGAGGGTGAATTTGCCTACGTTTACAACGACGAAGAAATCAAAAGTTACAACGATCACTACGGCACCGAATACCACAGCAGTATGGCCGGGCTAAAGGTCGGCTACCAGGTTTTGGATGGCCTGGGTGTAAGCGCTTACGTAGGGGTGAATCACTTTTTCTTTCAGAGCTGGGTGTCACAGGAAAACACACAAACATTCAATGCCGATTACCCAGCAATTACGCTGGGTGTGTCGGCTGATTATATGAAGAACATCAATGACCGTTTGAAAGCGCTGGCTTTGGTTTCCTGCAATTTCACCACTACCGGCTCGGTTGAGGTAACCAATACGACGGGACTGGATGTGGTTTCTTCAAGCCTGAATTCGATGTTTTGGGCGGTTGACCTGGTAATGGCTTACAAGGTTAAAAAATTCCTTCCTTACGCAGGTGTTGGTTTTATGCAGCAATTCGTAAACCCGATAACAACCGAAGAACTGATCATTCAGGATGATAACGGTGCTAATTTCACCGAGAAAACCAAATTCGATTCCCATTACCAGGGATTAGCCTTTTATGGTTTTGCCGGATTGGAATACTCATTTAGTCAAAAACTCTCGATTTACATGCGAAGCTCATTTCCTAATCCATTCAGGGTAAACACCGGAATAAAAATAATACTGTAATACATTAAAGGAGAAATTAAAATGAAAAATTTAATAAAATACCAACTCATCGCCATTTTGCTAATGGCTTATTCGTGCCTGTATGCCACCGACTGGAATGTAACAAATCACAATTTCAGGGTACAAAAGGATGTAGATGCCTCAATGTCTGCAGACTTAACCGAAAATATGGCAACAGTTTATTATCGCGACACGCTGTTCAATTTCGTTAATTACCATTACAATAATATTAGCAATTATATTGTAATCCGAAAAATATTCCATAAAGGTACGGTACCCAATTTTGAATGGGATTACAAAAAGGAAGATTTTATCGAAAACCTGACGGACTTTGATAATGATGCCTGGCAACCGGCAGCAGTAGTTTTTAGGGATAGCCTTTTATTGTTTGTCTCGGACATCAGTAGTTACGGTGATGGATTTCTGAAATACTCGGTTTACAAGCAAAATACAGGGAAATGGCTCACTCCGGTTGGTGTGCCAGGTAATTTTCACGGTTATACAACCAGTCATGGTATGGCAGCAGTTGTTCTGGATGATAAACTTTGTGTAATCACACATGATCATAACCAGAATGTTATGATACACTGGACAAAAGACCTCAAAACCTGGAATCATTTTACCACCGAAGTAAATATAAACAACAGCGATGGTGAAAATGATCAGTTATCAGCAGTTTCAACCTTTTTCACATTAGATTCCAAAAAAAAGTCAAAACTTGTATTCGCCTGGCTCGATAGTTCCAAACATCCTTATACTGCGGACTATTACTTTAGTGACAGCGTTACGCTTACGCATCTCCGAACGAATATGATTACCGACATTACCGGATTTTCATCAGTCGCACTGGCTGTAGGTACCATTTCCTGTCCCAGCGGTTGCCCGGATAATTGTATCCCTGACCCTACAAGCACCCATGAATGCGTACAGGCATTTCTTAAAAAAGATGAACAGGACAATGATCATATTTATCACAGGATTATGCGCTATCAATTACAGGAAACTGACACTGAATGGAGAAGAATTGAAAAAAACCTGGTTCCTCAAAATTCACCAGAACATTGCTGGGCTTCAAGGGAAATACCCCTGACTGCCACTATTTTACCGGTACCGGATGGAAAAAATATCCGGCAGTTTATGTGTCTCGTTTACAGGGGATACGATAACTGGAATTATCCAATGAACGTTGCCTGGGCAGAAACCGATAAACTGGTTTATAAATCTGAAACAACGCAAGTACTCACCGACCCTGCATTTACTAATTACCTTGGCTATATCGAAGGGGCACCTCCCTTTTACCTAAATAAAATGCCTTTAGCTACTCCATATATTAATGATGGTAATTATCACAATATTTCTAATCTGGAGTTTAAATCATCGAACAGTACTGAGATCAATAAGAAAATGAGTATTGAAAATTCAACGAAAACAAAGACCAAAATGGGTGGGCTTAACCTCAATGTTAGCACAGCATTTGGAAAAATATGGGGTAATGGATCTACGACGACCAAGGAATATTCGATCTCGGCAGAGGCTAATGAATTTGCGTTTGGATATTATCTGAAATTTCAACCAACGGTTAAGCGGGCAGATTACAATCTTCAGGATGTTCAAGGCCATCTGCTTACCACAACTTCTTATTTTTATATGGGTGATCCTGCTTATGATACTGAAGCCGTTACATTAAGTGATGTGGATCCTTCAAATCCTTTCAGC
The DNA here is from genome assembly GCA_903944895.1 of uncultured Bacteroidota bacterium. Classification (GTDB taxonomy): domain Bacteria; phylum Bacteroidota; class Bacteroidia; order Bacteroidales; family 4484-276; genus CAJATL01. Next base: position 12,833 of record CAJATL010000079.1, on the reverse strand, counting down.
TATACTGATTCACTCCGCAATATTAATTTTGATAGCTATAACAATGATTATAGTAGTATCTCATGGGTTCCGGGTGCACCTCAAAGCAGTAGTGTTAAGATAACAGCGGATCATACAAAAACCATATCTACAAAAGAAACTGTTTCGATAGGTAAAGAGTTCGAGTTTGGTGAAATTTTCAAAATTGAGATTGAAAATGAAAGCAGTTTTGAATGGGAAATGGAAACTAAAACTTCTACCGAAAATGAAGTTATTGCCACATCAAACCTTAATGTATTTGAGAATATTGGTGATGTAGCCAAACTGAATTATACATGGTATTGGTTGCTCCCTTCCGAAGATGCTGCTGCCACAAACTGGTGGCTTCACGAGGGAGGGGAAGATCAGCAAACCTGGTGTGTTACATATCAGGTTACAACGTGTAATACATTTGGCGGTGTCCAATATAATCGCCCATGTATTAATAATCATAAACCGCACAAAACCAACGCAAATCAAACCGATCAGGGTGGAACAGGCAACCAGCCGGGCAATACAGAAGCAGGGCAGGAATCATCCAATGGATTTTCGCTGTCGCAGAATTATCCAAACCCATTCAAACCTGCCACAGTCATAAAATACCAGATTGGCACCGAAGACCCGCAAGCGGTTTCCGGCAATCAGGGTTGCCAGACAAAACTGGCAATTTATAATTTAAGTGGACAGGAAGTGGCTACGCTGGTAGATGAATGGAAAGCAATGGGCAGCTATGAAGTCGAATTAGACGCTTCGCAGCTTGCACCGGGTGTTTACTTCTACAAAATGCAAAGCGGTAGTTTTAGAGATGTCAAAAAACTTATTTTGTTGAAGTAAGCCAAAAAACTAAAAGGACGCTTTATGCGGTGAGTTATGGTTGAAGCTAAATAAATGATGAGCGGTGAGTGTTGCGAAGATGGATGATAATCCAAAATTCGCAAGGCTTACCCTCATTAAGTTTCAGACGATCACAAAAAAATCACTATCAAATTTTCACTGCATAAAAAAATTTTCCTTACCCATAAAAATGAAAGCATAAAAATTGAATGTTAAAACAAATTGTATGAAAAAGAAAAATCTTTGGCTCATTTACCTGCTCTTCTTTTTATTAGTTTTCATTTCCTGTGAAAACGACAAGAACGACCCGAAGCCCATCACCAACGAAGTTGTTGAGGCTTTTACTACCGAAACCGGTTTAGGCGCTGTGTATTACGTGGATACCACGCTGCTGAATACAGTAATAAGCTGGCAGGGACAGGGCGACTATCCCGGCGTTGACGACTGGACTACCGCCAAAATCCCCGGCAATTTTGATTTGTACGGTGGCTTGCCCGGCCAATCGGAATATTACACGATAAGTCAGACCATCACCGATACCGACACCATCGTGGTCGATTACTGGGAAAGCCTTCAGGTAAAAGCACACCCCGAGTTTGGTTACCGGACCATGGTGGGCGTGTTCGACATTAAAAACGACTCGATCGTTGTGGCAATCTCAAAAACCCTGGCAAACCCGCAATATGGAGCGGGTGGCGCATGGCAGATTTATGTCGGGAATTTCGATGAGGTTTTGATGGTTTTGGACACCATTTATCTTAAACAATAATGAACGTTAAAATTTTAATAAAATGAGAAGAAAAAACAAAATATGGCTTTTTACTTTGGCAGTAATGGGCTTTACAGTTACGCTTTTAAATAGCTGTAGCAAAGATGAAAATGCCCCTTCAACCACTGATTATTCGAAAACAAATCATTGGCTGAAACTAACATCAAATCCTGACAAACCTGTGGATATTTTCTATCTTTATCCCACCGCCTGGATGCCGGATAGTATAACAAATCCACTTCATTGTGAAATCGATGAACCCACGATGTTTACAGGCTCAGCTTTTGCTTACAGCAAACAGGCAACCGCATTCGAACCTGTGGGAAATATATTCGCACCCTATTACCGTCAGGCCAATGCCATGAGAACTCTGGTTTTGCCTGAAGATCAACGTTGGGATATCCTCAAAATTGTTCCTGCCAAAGATGTTACAGCAGCATTTGATTACTACATAAAAAACTACAACAATGGCCGCCCGTTTATCATCGCCGGGCATTCACAGGGCGCTAACCTGATGCTGTTCCTGCTGCAAGACTATATGACCGAAAATCCCGACGTTTACGCACGGATGGTTGCTGCCTACGTAATCGGATATCCGGTAACTGCCGAATTCATGAATGCCAACAAGCATCTGAAATTCGCAGAAGGTCCTGACGATACGGGTGTAATAATTTCGTACAACACCCAATCTCCCAATGTAGCTGCCGGGACTAACATCGTGGTCGGAGATAATATTGGCCTGGTGATAAATCCGATCAACTGGAAAAGAGACGAGACCTTGGCCACTGCCGCCGAAAGCCTGGGTTCCTATATGCCGGACAGCACCACGATAAACTTTGAAAAAGTGCTCAATTTTGCTGATGCGCGTATCGATTTAACACAAGGGGTTTTGATCTGCAGCAGCGTGGATGACAGCGCTATGTATAAACAATCCGGTGGCATGGGTTTAGGCATTTATCATGGCTTCGATTTTCCTTTTTATTACTTCGACCTCCGGCAAAACGCGGCTAACAGGATTGAGAAATATTTAAATAAAAAATAGGATTCAAATTTGAATTTCACACAAATCTTTACAAAATTTTTAGAAAATAAAGCAAATGAATAAAAATACTCAAATCAAAACATGGGCTGCTCTGCTAATGGCAATAGGTTTTATACTCATGTTTTCGAGTCGGTGCAACAAGGATGAAAACCCAATGGAACCATCAGGATTCAGGAGTAATACCACGCTTGACAGAACAATAATTGCGAATACCATTTCTCCCTTTCCTCCACTGATTTATCCTTATGAAATTGCGAAATATTCTCAGCATGGATATGGTGGCTGGCATTATGGTGATGGCATAGCCTATCAGAAAAGACTGGATTTAATGCCAACTGATTATACCGGAGCTTCAGTCACAAAAGCTGCAAACCTTTTGAGTTTCTTCACCATGTCCGACATTCATCTTGTAGACGAAGAAACGCCTGCTTCAGCCATCTATTATTCATACAAGGGTGTTGGTAGTATTTCAGGATATACTGCGTCAATGCTATTGACAACCCAGATGCTCAACGCAGCAGTGCAAACGATAAATGTCCTGAATAAGCAAAGTAAGATAGATTTTGGCATCTCCCTGGGTGATGATTGCGACAATACACAGTACAACGAATTAAGATGGTTTATTGATGTACTAGACGGCAAGCCGATAAACCCCGATTCCGGGACCAAGGATGATCCGGTCCCGGGGCCGAAGAATGATTACCAGGATTCTTTTCAGGCGGAAGGGCTTGATGAATCAATTTCGTGGTACCAGACTCTCGGCAACCACGATCATTTATGGAAGGGTTCATTCCCTGTTACCGATAACTTTCGGCCTAATTATACCGGGTTGGATATCATAAATTTAGACAATCCAACAACCAGCCTGGATGGCAGAGGTTATTTCATGGGATCAGTTGACGGACGGACACCTTATAGCGACATTATAGGTGCTGGCGCTACTGCAGATTTCCAAACTCCGCCACAAGTGCTTTCAGCCGATCCTGACCGCCGTTCATTAAAGAAGGATGAATGGATGGGCGAATTTTTTAATACAAATTCGAGCCCGGTTGGCCATGGTTTTAGTCAAAGCAACGTAAGCACGGGCTTTGCCTGCTATACGTTCGAGCCTAAATCAAATTTGCCCGTTAAGGTAATTGTGCTCGATGATACCCAGCAGGACAGTGATCCAAATACGGGCCATTATGCACACAGCTCTCTTGATCAGGAGCGTTTTCAATGGCTTATCAGTGAACTTGATAAGTGTCAGGCCGAAGGTAAACTTGCGATCATAGCAGCGCACATACCAATAGGAATTGGCCATGGCTTATGGAATCCGGCAGCCCAGGTGACCGAGCAGCAACTGATTGATACACTTCATATCTACCCGAATCTTGTAATGTGGATATCAGGACATCGGCATGTTAATACAGTTACGCCCCAACCATCAGCAGACCCAACCCATCCTGAACTCGGTTTTTGGGTGGTTGAAACCCCGTCATTAAAGGATTTCCCTCAGCAGTTCCGCACTTTCGATATCGCCCGTAACAGCGACAATACCATTTCAATCTTTGCCACCTCGGTTGACCCGATAACCCAAGCCGGGTCTTTGCCTGCACTGTCGCGTACGTATGCTGTCGCATCTTATCAGTTATTCAACTATCAGATACCAAATATGCCTTCTGGTGCCTACAATGCCGAACTTGTAAAACAACTGACTCCGGAAATGCAGGCTAAGATTCAGAATTATGGCCAGCCAATTGGCAAATAGCTATATCGTTAATGATTCAAATCAATTAAAATATGATAACAAAATCTTTAATTAAGTACCTAAAAACAGGGCTAAAAAATTCTTAAATAAATAAACACTAAAATTCTCATGAACATGAAAAAACGATTTTTATCGTCATTGATCTTACTGATTATTTTTAGTACATCATGTAATAAAGAACCAGCTACTCTTCCCTATGCGACTTATGAAACCCAAATAATGGTTGCTGGTGCACCTAACATGCGTGATCTGGGTGGTTTTTATGGCGAAAACGGGAAACGCGTTCTTTACCATAAATTGTTCCGTTGCGGTGATTTATCAAAATTAACCACATCTGACCTCGATACGTTATCTGCACTTGGGATTAATCAGGTAATTGATTTGCGCAAGAGTGCTGAGATAGCAAGCGCACCGGATATTCTTCCACAAACAGGCGTAACCTCAACAAATTTGCCTCTTTTTGCCTCAGTTAGCGGTGGATTAAGTGACGCACAAATTATCGCTGGCGTGCTCCAGGGCACTATATCTGTTGACGCCATTAATCAACATATGATTTCTTTGTACAATACCATAGATTCTTTAAAGATAGCTAATTGGACAAAAGCATTTGCCATTTTGCAAACAACAGGAAACACTACGTTATTTCATTGTAAAAGTGGCAAAGATCGTACAGGAATGACTGCTGCACTAATTCTGTTTTCAGTTGGAGTTAGCCAGAATGACATCGTTGGTGATTTTATGGCTTCAAATATTTACCTATCAAAAACGATTGCAGAAGAATTAAGTGCTTTGGATAGTATTTATGGTGCAGGTTCCAGCGATAAATTGAAACCTCTGTTCGGAGTGCAGGATTTTTATATCTATGCCTTCTTTAATGCAGTTAATGCCAAATACGGCAGCATGGATAATTTTCTATCTAGTCTCGGAGTGTACAAAACTAAAATGAGAGCGCTTTATTTAGAAAAATAATACCAAATTAGTAATCAGTTTGATTAAATATGCGAAACACTTATAAAACGATAGTTTTAATTCTTTTCTCCAAAAATAATTTAGCAAATGGTTTTTATTTTATTCAACAAAAAGATGCTCCTCAAAAAAGCATTAATTAATAATACTACGGTTAAATGCCTATGTTGATTTCCATTGAAACATCCTGCTAAGTGTAACAAATTCACCAAAGCTTTACGAGTATTAATAAATTTAAATGTAATGTATTATGAAAATTATTCTAAGAATTTTAAGTGTGTTTTTAATGATGTGGTGCTTAAGTTTACTTACATCATGCAAAAAGTCTTCAGACAGCCCGAATGTTTCAGGGATAAACCCTTTTTCCAATGGAGGCAACGAAAGAAATATGATCGTTGTTATCAGCGATATGCACATGGGTGCCGACCTCACTTATGCTGAGTGCAAGAATAACATTGCACCTCTTGAAAAATTGATTAAACAGATAAAAGTTTCTCCAAATGTTAAAGAACTTGTTATCGCCGGAGATTTGATTGATGAGTGGTTTGTGCCTGCAACAGTTAATACTTTTGAGGGAAGCACTCAGGCTGATTTTGCTCATCGTGTTGCTACAACCAACGCAGGCGTATTTGATGCTCTTAACAGTATCATTCAGGAGGAAAAAATATTAGTTACATATGTGCCCGGAAACCATGATTTAGTAATTACCGCAGATGATATTGAAAGTGTGCTTCCGGGAATAAACCAGTCTCGGGAGGCCTCGTTGGGTTTAGGCGCTTATTCCCCTGCTAATTGTCCTAAAATAATTATTGAGCATGGGCACCGCTACAATTTCTTTTGTGCACCCGACCCGATTTCAAACCAGGATATCGCCCATGGCACCATATTGCCTCCAGGGTACTTTTATACAAGAATAGCCGCACTATGGATGAAACAAGGTATGCCATCAACACCCCATACCATACCCATTCTTACCCTTGATGGTTCAGCGAGTGAAAGCCAGGACCTATTGTTTCGGTATTGGAAGGACTGGGCAGGTGTAACGCATTCATACCCGATTACAAATGCGTTTGATGAAAATATTATTGTAACAAATGTTAATGGATTTACAGGCACATATTCTGTAAATGATCTTCTTCCTTATCAATCAAATCCTGGCGGATTGATTGATGTTAATCTTTTCAAAGGAATTCAGGATAATTGGGAATCAAGGCAAACGCTCAATAATGTTGCCGTTCATATGAGCAGTACTATCGCAATCGATTCTACAGGTGCAGATACCTGGACCGATCAGCAGTCAGTTATACAGTACTTTATCAACCCTAATTCAGATAAAAGAATTGTTGTATTTGGCCATACGCACAAACCACTCTTATTTGCGGCATTAAGTAACGATAATAAAAAATGTATTTACGCGAATTCAGGAGCATGGATTGACACACAACCACACCAGATAACAAGGGATTTTGTAGTCATAACACCACAGAGTTCCGATGTTTCTTCTCAAACTTATGTTAAACTTTACAATTTCAAATACGAAGTTGTGAATATAATGGCAGAAGATTCATTACGCTATTAACATAATCAACATTGGAATTTATGAATGAATTTATTCTGAGAATGTCCTGAATTTATGATGAAGATAAAATATAATGAGGAAAACGCAAATGAAACCAACAGCAAAAATTATAGGACGGATAGCTTACATTGTTTTCGTAGCATTATCATTACTAACAACAAGTTGTAAAAAAGACAAGGAACAGCCTGCAAATACCGAAGTGGCTACAGATTATTCGATAGCGTCACACTGGTTATCTGTTCCTGCAACAGTTTATCCTGTCGATATTTTTTACCTCTACCCTACTTCATGGTCAAATTCTGATTCCTTACCTGCCATTTGTGCTATCGATGATACTTCTATGCTGAGAATGGCGCCACAATCGTTTGCAATACAAGCTACTGCTTTTGAAACGGTTGGAAATGTTTATGCGCCTTTTTACAGGCAATATAATAACTCAGCAGTCAACAGGATGAACGGAATTGCAGGAATACCAACCATGGATGGAACTGCAGCTTTCGATTACTATGTCACGAATTTCAATCATGGTCGTCCGTATATTATCGTAAGCCATTCACAAGGTTCCAATGTGGCAAGCAGCATTTTGTCAAGCTATATGGCCGCCAATCCTGAAGTGTACTCCAGGATGATAGCTGCTTACATTATTGGGTTTCCAATTACTAATGAATATCTGGCAAATAACCCTCATCTTACATTTGCAAAAGATTCAGTTGATATCGGCGTAATAATTTCTTACAATACAGTAAGCTCAGCAATGACAGTCATAAATCCGGTGCTTTATGGTTTGGTGGGAAAGGTGATAAATCCAATAAACTGGAGGACTGACGAAACTTTAGCAACCAATGCAGAAGGACTTGGTTCTTTATTGCCACAACTGCCAAACCCTGTGTGGACAGAAGTACCACAGTATGCCGATGCACAAATCGACACAACTCGTGGAGTTTTGGTTTGCAGTTCAGCAGATAATGCGTATATTGCTTCAATTGATGCTGTAGCAGGGTTTACCGGAATTTATCATAATTTTGATATTCCGTTCTATTATTTCAACCTGCGGCAAAATGCAGCAAATAGGGCTAACAAATTCTTAAATAAACAATAAAATTCCTACGCACATGAGAAAACTATTTGTGTTGCCAGCGATCTTACTAATATTTTTTTTTGCTGGATGTAAAAAGAGCGATAACGTTGATAGTACCTCAAAAAATATTTATACTATTGCTGTATTGGCTGACAATCATTACATGGATCCTTCCTTGCTGATACAGGATGGTCCCGCATTTCAGGATTACCTTGTAACAAACGGGAAACTCCTTGCCGCGAGTGATGCCATCCTGCAGGAGGCTATTTATGAGTTAATTCATGCAACGCCAAAGCCCGACCTTGTCCTCATTCCCGGAGATCTTACCAAAGATGGTGAACTGGTCGGTCATGTCTCTGTTCATTTATACCTCCAGCAATTGATTCAGGCCGGGATCAAAGTCAGAGTTATTGTTGGGAACCATGACCTTTACAACCCGCATTCATATCAGTATAACGGCGCCACAAAGACAAGGTTTCAGAATATCGGTCCGGATGAATTCAGAACGATTTATTCAGATTGTGGATACAGCGATGCGCTCTATACCGATCCATACTCACTGAGTTATGTATCCGAACCTTTGCCAAATCTCTGGCTCCTCTCCATTGATTGCTGTAAGTATGATAATTTGAACGATTCGATTTATGCTGCAGGAGCTATCAGGCCGGGTACCATGAAATGGATACTTGACCGATTGGCCGAAGCAGATGAGAAAGGAAAAACAGTTTTTGGTATGATGCATCACGGAATAGTTGAACAATTCACAGGCAAGCACGTAACATTCCCCGGCTTTATGGTAGATAATTATCCAGATGTATCAACCCAACTCATGAATGCAGGCTTAAAGATTATGTTTACCGGACATTTTCATGCTAGTGATATTGTAGAACAACGATCAGGAAATAAAGTCCTATATGATATTGAAACCGGTTCTATTGTTGTTTCCCCCAGTTCATACCGATTGATAACGTACATTCAGGATTCCTCATTAATTCTTACAACGAAGCGCATCACCAATGTAAATTACTCAGGCATTCCCACTTCTCAAACGTTTCCACAATATGCTGAAAGTTTATCCCGGATAGCTGCGGATACCCTGTTTACGACATCGCTCATTAGTCAGCAAATCCCTATTAGTGCTGCCTGGCATATCAGCGATTGTATGGGAACAGCCTTAATGGCCCATGTGGCAGGTGATGAAGATAAAGCCCTTGAGGATACAACTTTTGTTGGGCAAACCGCAAGACAATACGGCGCTTCAAGCTGGCTTCCTGGATACTGTGATTACCTGTGGACTGATTTAGTGCCATCAGACAATTCACTGACAATTCAACTAAAATCGGGAAATTCTTTTAAATAGTACCAGGGATATCTGAAAATGGCAATTTTACCTCCTTTTAACAATAAAAATGAAGTCCGGAAATCATTTAAAAAAACGGAGCGGATTCTGAAAAGCTTTAGGAGTAGGAAGAAATAAAAAAACAAGAGTATCATGAAAATTATTACGAAATTGTTAAGTGTGTGTTTGCTGATGTCGTTCTTAAGTGCATTTACATCATGCAAAAAGTCTTCAGACGGCCCGGATAATTCAGGGATAAACCCTTTTTCCAATGGAGGCAGCGAAAGAAATATGATCGTTGTTATCAGCGATATGCACATGGGTGCTGACATGGCCTATACTGAATGCAAGGATAACCTTGGCCCGCTTGTAAGGTTGCTTCAACAGATTAAAACGGCTCCAAATGTTAAGGAGCTTGTTATTGCAGGAGACCTGATTGATGAATGGTTTGTACCGGCAAACGTGAACACTTACCTGGGAAAAGAACAGAGTGATTTTGTACAGCGTCTCGCAGCTGCCAATTCAGGAGTGTTTGCTGCCCTTAACCAGATAATTCAGGAAAAGAAAATCCTTGTCACTTATGTACCGGGAAATCACGATCTTGGCATAACAGCAGCCAGTGTTGACCTTATTCTCCCAGGGATAAATCAGGCGCGGGATGCAGAAGGCTTAGGCACATACATTCCGGCAAGTTTACCCTTATTGGCCATTGAGCATGGCCATCGCTTTAATTTTGCCTGCGCACCGGACCCGATTTCTAACAAAGACAGTGTGCCTGGCTCCACATTGCCTTTCGGATATTTTTACACTAGAATAGCGGTACTCCATCAGATGCAAAACTGCACAGTAGCAGGCGACACCTTAGCCGTTATAACCCCGAATGTTTCGGGTAACGAAAGCCAGCAATTAGCATATTTTTATTGGAAAATCTGTGAAACTGTTCTTCGTAATACTCCAATTACCAACAAATTTTCTGAAAAGATCATCGTGACCAATAGTAATGGATTCACCAAAACATACGCAATCAACGATTTACTGCCTTTTCAATTAACTCCCGGAGGATTTATTGATATGAATCTTTACAGAGGGGTACAGGACAACTGGGAATTAAGACAAACCATCAACAATGTGGCAGTCCATATCCCGGTAGCATCGGCACTAATGAATCAGCGTAATGTTGATAGTATAGATATCCAGGCAAATACACAATACTTTAGCAATCCAAACTCCAATAAGCGAATCGTTGTTTTTGGACACACCCACGTAGCCAGAATCATGCCTTTCACCAATAATGGGATAAAATCAATCTATGCGAACTCGGGAACATGGATTGATGAAAAGTCAGGAGCAGGCGGTACAAAGATGAATTTTGTTGTAATAACACCTCAGAGTTCCGATGTTTCTTCTCAAACTTATGTAAAACTTTACAATTTTGAAGGTGAAGTTGCGAATAAAATGAGTGAAGACTCATTACGCTATTAACTTAATCAACATTGGCAACACAGTGGTACCTCAATATGCTGATGCTCGCGTAGATATTGCTAAAGGCGTATTGATATGCTCTGCTGCCTGTGAATTAGATTCAGTCGATGGATGTCCTTGTGGCATTTATCATACATCAAATATATCGTTCTATTTTTACATCCTAAGACAAAATGCCGAAAACAGGGTCAACAAATACTTTGGAAAATAAATAATGTCAACTTAAAAAATTATAACCGTATGAAATAGGCATGATTAAAATATTCATTAAACAACCACTGTAATGATTATTTTAATCATGCGATTCCATCTGACAACTAAAAAACAAATACTAAACAGATGAAATTACCAAAAATAAATATTTGTACATTCGTGACAATTTATTCATTAAAAAATGAAAATTGAAAAAAAGATTTATTTCAAATTAGATGGCCTTTATGAAACACATTTTTTTATTTTACGCTGCATTGCTCATCATTTGCGCAAGCAGCCTTGTCTCCTGCAAGGATAATAAGGACGAAACCGACCCAGCCGCAAATCTTTACGGAAGCTGGACCAGAACCTACACCGGCACGGAAACCTACCATGCTCAGATTAACCTGAAAGAAACAGGCACATTCGAATGGATCATGTTAGACACGCTCTCAACCCACACCAACAGCTATTCGAAAATTGAGATAAGCGGGAACCAATTGCGTTTTTATGACGATCCCGACTTACCGGGAGATGGGCTGTATCATTGGGCAGTTTCCGGCGGCCAACTCACGCTGACTTTGATTAGCGATAATTATGCCGCACGGGTATCGGCTATGGCCGGAATCTGGAACACCAGCAACCCTGCAATTCCGAATAATATCACCGGTTCCTGGCAAAAGACGGTTATTGAACAGGAAACCTCTTACCGCGTAAAACTAATCCTTTCTGCGGACGCAGTGCTTAAGTGGGAGATGATAGACCCGATTCCCGGGCATACCAATTCCAGCGTAAGTTTTGCCGCCACCGAAAACACCATCATTATTTACAACGATCCCGATTGCGACGGCAACGGCTACTTTGCCTATTCCCTGAATGGAACCGATTTGACCTGCACCTATCTTAAAGATAAATGCCCTCCACGATCTCAATCGTTTAGCGGAACCTGGAATAAAATTGAATAATAATTTCTTAAACTAGTGAAAACGAAACACTTTACACTTTTCTCAATTTTCCTTCTTGCTGTATTATTGGTGATTTCCTGTAAAAAGGAAACAACCTCCGACCCTAACCAGCCACTCATCGAACAGATGAAGGCAGTTACAGATTCCATTATTGGAAACACCAGGGTTCCCGGGATTGTGGCGCTGGTGGTTGACCATAAGCGAGGTATTGACTGGCTTTATGCAGCAGGAGTCAGCGACATTCCAAATAACCTGCCCATGAAGGGAGACTATACCTTCAGGATTGCAAGCATCACCAAGACAATGGCTGTTACTGTCTTACTCCAGTTGGTGGATGAGGGAAAAATCGACCTGAACGACAAGCTTTCAGGATACTACCCTGAATTCCCCAAAGCCGACAGCATCACTATTGCCATGCTTTGCAACATGACCAGCGGTATTTTCAGTTATTCCTACGACCCGGACTTTATTCCGTCAGTGTTGGCTGCTCCCTCAAAAGTATGGTTACCACAGGAACTGGTAGATATAGGATGTTCCCATGATTTTAATTTCAGCCCCGGTACCGGCTGGGACTACTCAAACACAAATATTATCGTGCTTGGACAGATTATCGAATTATTGTCCGGAAACACGCTGGAATCGGAAATCAACAACCGTATTATCCAGCCGTTAAACCTAAGCAAATCAGGCTTTCTGACCTCTGGATTGGCTTTACCAGGTATCCATGGCAGAGGTTATTACCGTGGTTATTTCGAGGAAAACGCAGATTTTACAGAATATTTTGATATTTCACAGGGTTGGGCAGCCGGTGCCGCATAC
>CAJATL010000078.1 GCA_903944895.1 uncultured Bacteroidota bacterium | reverse complement strand
AGTAATTTGTTTATCCTTCCTTCGCTACTGCTGACGATGGATAAAATGATAACAACAAAGAAATTTGAAGAGCCTATGCTCGAAATTTTTGACGAAGAAATTGATATCGAATTAAACGAACTAAAAATTGAGGAAACGGAAGCACAACACCCGGAGAAGTAGGTAGTGGCAACTGCCAACTTGCGACTGGTGACTGGTGACTTAAATGACAAAGAACCAAATAACTAAAAATAAATCGATATGAAAGGTATAATTCTGGCAGGCGGTTCGGGCACAAGGTTGCACCCGCTCACTTTAGCCATCAGCAAACAGTTGATGCCCATTTACGACAAACCAATGATTTATTACCCGCTCTCGGTGCTGATGATGGCCGGGATCAGGGATGTTCTGATCATTTCGACGCCGCACGATTTGCCGAGTTTCGAAAAATTACTCGGCGACGGCTCGCGTTTAGGCTGTAACTTCAGTTACAAAGTGCAGGAAATTCCAAACGGACTGGCGCAGGCTTTTGTGCTTGGTGAGGAGTTTATCGGTCGCGAAAAAGCAGCCCTCATCCTTGGCGATAATATTTTTTACGGTACCGGCCTTCAGAAAATCCTGCAGGACAATAACGATCCCGAAGGTGGGGTGGTTTTTGCTTACCATGTTTCTGATCCCGAAAGATATGGGGTTGTCGAATTCGACGAAAACCAGAAAGCTATCTCCATCGAAGAAAAACCAAAACAGCCCAAATCGAATTTTGCTGTTCCTGGCTTGTATTTTTATGATAACTCGGTGGTTGAAGTAGCCAAAAACATCAAACCAAGTGCGCGCGGCGAATACGAAATTACCGACGTAAACCGGTATTATCTTGAAAACGGGAAGTTAAAAGTCGGAATTTTAAGTCGTGGAACTGCCTGGCTCGACACCGGAACTTTTGAATCGCTACTGCAGGCCTCGCAATTTGTTGAAGTTATCGAACACCGGCAGGGTTTAAAGATTGGCTGTATCGAAGAAATTGCTTACCGCATGAAATTTATTAATGATGCGCAGCTTGAAGAAATTTCGCAACCCCTGATGAAAAGTGGCTATGGCGTTTATCTGATGAAGCTTCTCAAAAAGTAGTCATCAAAATAAGCGCTTTAACAGCCGAAAAAATAACTTCAAAAACCTAACCCTGCTTTAGTCGGGGTTAGGTTTCTGTTAAATTGAGTTGACTTTCGATTTTATTCCCATGGAAAATTTCAACAATTATCTGAAAATAATCAACGAGGCCATCGCCGGAATTGATTTGAAACAACAACCCCAAAACCTCTACCTACCCATTGCTTACTCGCTTGGGATGGGTGGGAAGAGATTAAGGCCCGTTTTGACACTTGCCGCCTGCGACCTTTTTGGGGGTGACATAAAAAACGCGCTGAATGCTGCCGTTGGGCTGGAGATTTTCCATAATTTCACCCTTGTTCACGACGATATTATGGATGCCGCTCCCCTCAGAAGAGGCGAAAAAACGGTGTATAAAAAATGGGATTCCAATGTTGCCATTCTCTCGGGCGACACCATGTTTGCGATTGCCCTCCAGCAAATTACAAACACCGGCCATCCAAAATTAAAGGATGTTTTACAGGTTTTTATTCAAACGGCCATCGAAGTTTGTGAAGGACAACAATTTGATATGGATTTTGAAAACCGTTCGGATGTTTCCATCTCTGAATACCTCGAAATGATCAGGTTAAAAACTGCTGTTTTGCTTGGCGCGAGCCTAAAAATTGGCGCCCTGCTTGCAAATGCCGGCGAAGATCAAACCAGGCTGATTTACGATTTTGGAATAAATGCCGGTATCGCTTTTCAGTTGAAGGACGACTGGCTCGATGCTTTTGGAGATGAGGCAAAATTCGGGAAAAGCATTGGCGGAGATATTGTTGCCAACAAAAAAACATTCCTTTATCTGAAATGCCTCGAATTGGCCAATCCGACAGATCGGGAATTGCTCATCCAACTTTTCGGATCATCACACAGCAGCAAACATAACAAAGTGGATCAGGTGCTCGACTTGTTCGAAAAGTACCGGATTAAGGAAGCCACCATTCAGGAAATGGAAAAATTTTTCGGCATGTCCATCCGGTCAATCAACCAGGTTGACGCGCCTGTGGAGAAAAAGAATATGCTCTCTGGTTTTGCTGAGATGCTTTATAAAAGGGATAAATAAAAAAAGCAGGTCGTTAAAGGCCTGCTTTTTTTAATTACCACAAAAGACTAGTATTTCTTAGGTGGTCTGCGGTTCGTAAACCTACGTTCTTCTGTTTTGCGCTCTTCAGCAACTTTCACTACCAGATTTCTTCCGTCAACTTCAGAATTGTTTAATGCATTGATAGCTGCATTTGCTTCGTCATCATTGGTCATTTCAACAAATCCAAATCCTTTCGAGCGACCAGTGCTGCGGTCATTAATAATCCTCGCTGATTCAACTTCACCGTAAGCCTCAAAAATTTCTCTTAATTCTTCATCCTGAAGTTTAAAATTCAGGTTTGCAACAAAAATGTTCATAATAAAAAAATAACTGATTAATTAAAATTGATAAACTGACATAAGCCGAAATCGAAGTAGAAAGCCTGAAAAATGCAGAACATTTCAAATACCCCTGCTCCATAATTTCACTTATGGGACAAAAATAAGTAAAAATAGTTTTTGTAAAGTGAGATATTTGTTTTTTTTATCAAAACATCTGATTTGTATAGGATTAGAGGACTTACAGAAACAATTTACGAAAGCTTGCCAAAACAATGCTGTCAGGAAGGTTTTGAAGGTTTTACCGGTGTAATCATTTCGGCAAACAGTTCAGCTTTGCGGTTTCCAAAATCCAAGGTGCGGATAGGAAAAGGAATAGTGATTCCGGCTTCATCAAAGGCCTTCTTAATCTCGATGATGGCTTTACTTTTGGTTTGCTGATAATGTTTGTCGCTCACATTTTCGATCCAGAACCTGAGCATAAAATTGATCGAACTGGAGTCGAATTCTTTAAAATAACCTTCGATATCCTCAGTTTTCAAATGCTCCACACGATCGGAAATTGTTTCTTTTACCACCCGTTCCACCTTTTCGAGATTGTCGTGGTAAGAAACCCCAACGTTAATAACAATAGCCCGTTTTGCGGTGGAGCTGACGTTTTTAAAGGTTTCGTTAACGATGATGTCGTTGGGTAAAATTACCAGTTCACCGGTTGTAAGCCGCAACTCCGAAACCCTGATCCCGATATATTCGATGGTTCCGTAATGACCGTTAGTTTCGACCCTGTCGCCAATATTGTAATATTTACGATACGACATGATAAAACCTGACACCGTATTTTTTATTGGATTCTGGAAAGCAAGGCCAATTGCGAGACCAACTACTCCAGCACCAGCCAGAATTGAGGTAACAGCTTTATCAAGCTGCAGTATGCTCAAAGCCATGATTAAGCCAATCAGTATGATTGCATAATGAATAAATCCGGAAATAAAATTATTGATCGGCAGGTTTGGCGTAAAGCGGTGAATGATGCTAGTCGCCAGTTTTCGGATGCTCCGGGCGAAAATGAAAATAAAGATTACGATAAGAATCGCAACCAAAAGATTTGGAAGAATCAGGATAAATCCATTAAACCAGTTTTGTAACTTTTCGAATAATAAATTAAAAGCATTTTCCATCATAAACTATTCTGTTTGGTTAATAAGCTGCTCAAGCTCAGCATGAAGTTTTTCCCATGCTCCCATTTCGGTTTCAAGTTGTTTTTTAAGTTTTTCGTAAGCCTGGTAAAGATCGCCTCCCGACTTGAAATCGGCTTTGTAAAGCTCGGGATGTGAGAGTTTTTTATCAATTTCAGCGATTTTTTGTTCCATTTCGCTAATATTTTCTTCCGATTTTTCGATGCGGCTTTTTACTTTACGCTGCTCACGTTCGGCCTGTTTCCGGCGCTCATAATCCATTTTATTTTGAGATGGAGCATCCATGCGAAGTAACGACCCGGCGGCCATTTTTTTCTTCTCAAGTTCGTTCAGGTGCTGGAGTTTCCGGGCTTCCAGAAAATCGGTGACATCGCCAATATATTCCTTGATGGTTTTGTTGCGGAACTCGAACACTTTTTCGGTAAGGCCAGAAAGGAAATCCCTGTCGTGCGAAACAATGATAAGGGTTCCGTCATACTGAAGAAGGGCATTTTTAAGGATGTCTTTCGAACGCATGTCGAGATGGTTGGTCGGCTCATCGAGAACCAGCATATTTACCGGGTTGAGCAGCAATTTTGCAAGCGAAAGCCTTGCCTTTTCACCACCTGAAAGTATTTTTACCTTTTTCTCGATGTCCTCGCCGCTGAATAAAAAACTGCCGAGTAAACCACGCACTTTGGTGCGCCACTCGCCGGAAGCAACGTCGTCGATGGTTTGAAAAACCGTTTTTTCGACATCGAGCATTTCAAACTGGTTCTGGGCATAATAGCCGATCGAAACCTGGTGACCGAGTTTTAAAATCCCATCATAGGGCAGGTCGCCAACAATGACCTTCGACAGCGTCGTTTTTCCTTCGCCATTACGGCCAACGAATGCAATTTTTTCGCCTTTGGTAATCTCGAAAACAAGGTCTTTTAAAACCAGTTTGCTGCCGTAACTTTTGGAGAGATGCTGCGCTTCTACAGTCACTTTTCCGGAATGTGGGGATGGCGGAAACCTGAAACGGATGGCTGAGCCATCAACATCTTCAATCTCGATGCGGTCCATTTTTCCGAGCTTTTTTATGCGTGACTGAACCTGCTTGGATTTGGTGTTTTTATACCTGAAACGCTCGATAAAGCGCTCGATCTGGTCGATTTCGCGCTGCTGGTTGTTGAAGCCTGACAACTCCTTTTCGCGGCGCTGCGCCTGAAGCAGCTCATATTCCGAATAAGAAGCTTTGTAGTCGTAAATTTTGCCAAGGGTAATTTCGATGGTGCGATTGGTCACGTTGTCGAGGAAGGCGCGGTCGTGCGATACAAGCACCACAGCCCCGGGATAACTCACAAGAAAATCCTCGAGCCACTGGATCGATTCGATATCGAGGTGGTTGGTGGGCTCATCCAGCAAAATAATATCGGGCTTACGGAGCAGGATTTTTGCCAGTTCCACGCGCATCTGCCAGCCGCTGCTGAATTCGGTGAGTGGACGGGTAAAATCCTTTCGTTCAAAACCCAGGCCGCCCAATACTTTCTCCACATTTTCCTCAATATTTTGCCCGCCCAGCAAGTCGAAACGTTCATGACAATCATTGAGTTTTGTAATAAGTTTAAGATAATCCTGAGAATGAAAATCGGTGCGTTCGGCGAGTTCGTCGGTAAGTTTTTTAACCTGTTTGTCGAGGGCCAGCATTTCGGCGAAAGCCAGTTTAGCCTCATCAAGCACGCTGCGTGGGCTGTTTGGGTTCATCTCCTGCTTCAGGAAACCAATACTCTGTCCTGATGGCGAAGCGATGCTGCCCTTTTCAGGCTCCATTTCGCCTGCAATAACATTGAGCAGGGTAGTTTTGCCTGCACCGTTTTTCCCGACAAGGCCAATGCGGTCGCGGTCGTTGATCAGGAAAGATACCTCATCGAAGATGTACGTCCCGGTAAAATGTACTGAAATGTTGTTGACTGATAGCACTTAAATAATTTTGGATGGCAAAAATATAAAAAAGAAAGTTGAAAGGGCCGGAAAAAGCTGCGGGCGAGGGAGAAATAAAAATGGAAGGGATGAAAGGCTTTATTTATGAAAGTATCAAAGTTTAATTGAAAGTTCCAGGTGCCCACCTAACCCAAGTTCAACGATTTTTTGAAGTGTGGAAATGCGCACTTCTTTAATATCATTCTCGATTTTCGAAATGTAACCTTTGTTTGTTCCGCATTTCTCGGCAAGTTGCTCCTGGGTCATTCCTTTTTCAATCCTTGCCTGCTGAAGCAAAAACCCAAGTTTAAAAATTTCGTAACCCTTCTCAAACTTGTCACGTTTTGGAGTTCCTGTTTTTCCATATTGTTCTTCAACAAATTGGTCGAGTGATTCCAAATTATTTTTCTCTTTCATATTCTTCCTTAATTATTGGTGTTTCTTAAGTTTTGGATTTCAAAACCGATGCTTTAAAAATTTTATCGAAAACTGTTGATTATCAATTCAAACATCAAAGGTGGGGTGTTAAGAATTCATTTTTTACAAAACACATACTGTTATTTATCAACACCTTATAAATTTATGAAAAAACAGGCTTTTCATTCCATTTTCATACTTTTCTCCAGGCAATATGAAAATTGATTTTTCTCCGTCAGCCGGCGGAGAAAGTGAAATCTATTCTATGACAAAGCACTTAAAAAATAACTGACATGACAAGGCATTGCTAAAAATTGGAACAAAATAATAAAAATGATATAGCACCCCACCTGGTATGTTTCGCTCCAATTTTCCATTCTTCAATTGTCGAATCGTCGAATTGTCACATTCTTCCATTTTTCCATTTTTCCAACATTCCATTATTCCTTTTACACCTTCAAAAAAACCTCACAGGTTTTATAAACCTGTTAGGTTTTGATACTATTCCACCACCAGTTTCCTCACAAAAAATCTTCCTTCCGCTTCAATTTCCAGAAAATAAATCCCGGCTTCAAGATGCGAAACATCGAGCTGTTGCTGGTTTCCATTAACTTTCATGGTCAGAATTTCTATGCCGGAAATGGACGAAAGTTTCAGGCTTTTCATACGGATTTCACTTTTTACGGTCAGATTTTCGGTAGCCGGGTTTGGCGATATCGAAATCATGTTTTGCTGGTTTTCATCTATTCCAAGCCAATAATCCTGGCTAACATAAACGCCGGCTTCGGTGCAAACAAAGAGTGCCGGTGCACTCATGGTAGGATTGACTTGAATTTTGTTGACGTTTAAATTTGGTAATCCTTCGTTAAGCCAGGTCAAACCTGGTGGTGGTGCCGAAGCATCAAAGCTGGCGATCCCAAGGTTTTCTTTCCAACCCAAAAATGGGTTACCAAAACAATCGAAACCAACGGCACGCATATTATTTGCATAAAAAACAATCTGCCAGGTGTTTCCAAAATCCGCTGATTTCCACAGGCCTGATGAATTTGAATTGTCGGGATATACTCCGTAAAGCAGGCCATTTGGGCAAAAGCTCATGTCGGAAATGACCGTAAAAATTTCTGAAGCATTCCAGGTTTCGCCACTATCGTCGCTCCAGTAAATGTTACTCAGGTTGGCAATGGCCGTAACCACGAGATGCTCGCCGTAACCCGTCATAGTTCCGCATGGCTTAGCCAGAAAATTAATGTCTTCTTCCCAATTCAATCCATCCTGCGATTTGTACAATCCGCTCCAATCGCTTCCAACCCAGTAAGTTCCTGTGAGTTCATCACGATACAGAAAATTTGGTTCAATCACCCATTCGACAACCTCAAACTGATGCGTTTGTAGATCAAAAGTCCAGATTCCATCGGAATAGCTGCCATCGCCCATGGCAACCAGAATTTTATAAGGCTCAAAGTAAGCGGCGCCTTTAATAGGTAAACCGTAAGTATAAAATTCGGTTTCGTGCGTGGTGATGTTGTAAAGATAAAGGCCGTCATCAGAACAAATTACCCAATCGGAAAAAGTAACCCCAAAACAGATTTTTGTTGCATTCATCTGGACTGTTCCAATCTGATTCCAGGTATAGGCAAAGCCCGAAACCCAGATTAAAAAGGTGGGTAGGAGAATTGTAAACTTTTTCATAACGCATTAATTTTAAATTTATCTGATAAAAATAACCAACGAAATTGTCAGAGGAAACCCATGTAAAATTATGCAATTTACTCAAATATTGAGCCGGATGAAATATAAATTTACGCTAATGACCTGGCAAAATTTTCGATAACACCAAAATGATTGATTTTTTAACCCCCTAACTTATTCGACCTGTTGGTGTGTCAATTGATAACTGAAGGAGACAAACACCTTGCACTCTTATTGTTAATTAAAAATTCCCTTTTTGCAGGGCAGCCTTTTACCGAAATAAAAATCCAACAGGTATTATTGGCAATTCATTAGATAAATTCCAGGCCAAACCCTCAAAAATGAGATAAAAACTATTTCTTTAATTCCTCAGCAATAAGTTTGGCTATATTCGCTGCTCCCTGCTCGTTGGGATGAATTCCATCAGGGAAATTTCCGGCCTGAGTTTGCATGCCATGATAGAGATCAATTACCGGAAGGCTATTTTTAGCGGAAAGTTTATCAATTACCGGAATTACACCCGCCATTACTGTTGAATCGTTGATGCCCCATTTGATTTCATAAACAGGAACAGGATAGCACAAAAATATTCTTGGCCTGGATGCAATCGTATTAAAGGTGTCGATCATCGACTGGTACGAATTCATAAAATCATCGGCATTCCAGTTTTCAGGTTTGGTATCGTTGGTGCCCAGTTTAATCACGATGATATCAGGCAAAGCAGCAAAAACATTCGAAAATTCCTTGGCAATCCAGTACGGAAAATCTCCATTGCGATTCATGGTAGTTGCACTTCTGCCAAAGTTTAGCACCGAATAGTCGTCTCCCAAAAGCTTACCGAGGGCAACCGGGTAAGCTGTTTTACTCTGGACTTCCAGTCCGCTTCCTTCTGTAATACTATCACCAACACAAACAACTTTTACCGGTCTGGACGAACAGGAAAACAATGCCAGTAAGAGTAGAAAGGCGAATAAAAACTTGTAATTTTTCATATCTTCTGGTTTATTGATTAACTAAAATTCTATTGCGTTCATAAATAGCGTTGTAAATCATCTTCAATCAAAACTTCGTTAGGTTTACGGGCATCCATAGGGAAGCACCAAAATGATGAGGAAAACCTTAGTTCTCCAACAACCCTGAAAAGGCCTTTTCTAGTTTTGCTTTGGTGAATTTCACACGTGTTTCAGATTAGAGCTATTTCCCAATCAAGCTTATTTATCCGTTCCTGTAATTCAAAAACTCTTTTTATCAATGTCTCCCATTTTGGTTTTTCACCGTAGATCATGCTTACCGACATGGTTTCGTAATCCTTTTTCCAATCCTTTTGAATTTCAATCGGTGGAATTAATTTTATATGCCTTGGCTGATGCCTGGAATAATCAACATAGCAATATGAAAACATTAATTTCCGATGATTGACAATGTCGTTGTATAAAACCTGATCAGAAAGTGCTTTATCAGCATATTCAGAATCCATCATTCTTTCAATGTCGTAAAAATGCCGACTCATCCTGTCTGTGCGTATTTCGCTGATTTGACCTTGAAATAACTCATGTATCAGGAATATTTTCTCCAAAAATGTTCGCTCAGGATTTACTGTATTAATCTCAATTGATTTATCAGCAAAAACTTTATCAGCAAAATGTTTACCCACAAGAGATGAAATTTGCTTTAACGAAAAAGGCTCTCTTTGCGACCTGCTGCCAATTTCAACCAAAATATGTGGTTTAAAATATCCCGGATATTTAATGGCTTGTGGATAATCTATCTGAATTTCAATAGGGTCGTTATCTTCAGGATTTGTATTGTTAACGTTCAATTTTAATCCTGAAAACCCTGCCTTTTTAAAAGCATCTTCCAATGTTGTTTTAAATTCGTTGGAAATGTACTTTTTTGACATTCTTCGTAATTCTTTAACCTCCTTTTTTGTGTCAACCTGTCTAATCCCTAATTTTGATTTATCCAAAACAAGGTCAATATCTTCCGAAAAACGCTCTATTAAATTCCACGCTTTACTCAATGAAGTGCCTCCCTTGAAAGTCAGGTGTTCTGCCACCTCAAGACCAAAAATAATTCTTAGCGTTTGAACCACCCACCAGTCTTTTTCGATTGCATAAGCCGGAAGACCAGCCTTGATTGCTGTTTGTTCAAATATTCGTTTCTTATCCTTTTCCGGCAGGTTGTAAAATATTTGCATCGGATTTAATTTAAAGCCTCTTTCATGATCCTTCTGATCCATTCGGGAGCTAATTTAATGTCGTGATTCAAATGTTCCGCTTTTTCTTCTTTCAATATTTTCATGATTTTTAAATGGTCATCTTCTTTCATTTTGTTGTTCCCAATGGCCTTTAATGCCTGAATTACCAATGAACTGATTTTGCCTTTTGCTGCAAGATTTTTTGGATTCGTCTTTTTAAATTGTATGCTTTGCTTTCCGAATTTGATTTTACGGGCAGTGCCATCCGTAAGATAAACAACATTCATGGGTACCTGTGTTGACAAACCTAATGCATTCAAAGCATAAGCACCTGTAGGGACGATCCGGGCATGATCTCTTTTAGCAATGGCTTCAGCTATTTGTTCAGTAGTAGGAAGAATATCTCCCAAAAGCGGATCAACTTTATGCCGGGCATAAATCCCTTTTGCTACACGAATAACAGTCCCTTTAACTGTAAGACGTTCGAGAGCTTTACTTACAGCTTTGTAATTAGCAATATCAACAAAATCATCTGTAAAAAAGAGACGTTGTTTTCTAAAATTCCTAATTCTTTTAACTATATGATCATCTGTACTATTAACCATTTTTTCAGCATTACATTTTGTCGCAAATATAGTAACTATTTGCGACATTTCTTACGTAACTCTTTTCATATTTGTATCTCACAATTTATCGCCATGATTAATATTACTTGTGTTAGCACCATCAATTACATCACCAATATCATTGGCAAAACCACAAACCCATTTCAGATAATCATCGTGCCAGCTTTGCTCGTATTCGATGTTTTGTTGTTCGGGCATTTAGCTTCTGATTTTTTTAGGAACTTTTCAAAAAGCAAAAATAAAGTGTTCCGGCTTATGATGCTTTTTTATTTCATCAGTGCAACGGTAAAAAATCCATCCAAAATCATTTGCAATGATTAGGTTTAGTATCTGAAAAATTTAGAATGGCAACATATTACTATTATTTGGCCTAATTGTACTACAATAATCGCCATAAAATTTATTCCTTTGTACCTCAACCAGAAAAAAGATGATTTTACTCGGTATTGATATTGGAAGCTCGTCCATCAAGGTAAATCTGATGGATGAAGAAAAAGGAACCTCGCTTGCAGGTGCGTCTTATCCGCCAAAGGAAATGGAGATCATTTCGCCACAAAGCGATTGGGCAGAGCAGGATCCTGAAGTTTGGATGAACAACCTTTTCAGGGCACTCGAAATGATTAAAACAAAAGTCGGGAGCCGCTTTAACGAAATTGGCGCCATCGGAATTACCTACCAGATGCACGGGCTTGTAGCCATTGATAAAGACGGGAAACTCATTCGTAACTCCATCATCTGGTGCGACAGCAGGGCTGTTGGAATCGGTGAAAAGGCTTTTGCTGAGCTTGGAGAGGAATTTTGCCTCAGCCATTTGTTAAATTCCCCGGGAAATTTTACCGCCTCAAAACTTCGCTGGATAAAGCTTTTCGAGCCTGAGAACTTTGCCCGGATCTATAAAATCATGTTGCCCGGCGACTACATTGCGTACCGGCTTACGGGCGAAATTACAACCACCGAATCGGGCTTGTCGGAAGGTATTTTCTGGGATTTTAAACGAAACGATGTTTCCGACGAATTGCTTGCTTATTATGGTTTTGATCGAAATATCTTGCCAACTGTTGTCAAAACTTTTTCGGAACAAGGCCGTGTGTCGGCAGAAATGGCTGCAAAACTTGGCATTAAGGCAGGCACTCCGGTTAGTTACAGGGCTGGCGATCAGCCAAACAATGCTTTTTCGTTAAATGTGATGGAACCCGGTGAAATCGCTGCAACTGCCGGAACTTCAGGCGTGGTTTACGGAGTTACCAACAAAAAGGAGTACGACCACCAGTCGAGGGTAAACACCTTTCTTCATGTAAATAATACACTCCAAAACCCCAGACTTGGTATTCTGATGTGCCTCAATTCGACAGGAATTTTAAACTCATGGATAAAAAATCAGTTCATGGGTGAGGAAATCAGCTATGAAAAAATGAACGAAATTGCTTCAAAAGCTTCCCCGGGATCCGCGGGGCTTTTGGTTTTCCCTTTCGGAAACGGTGCCGAGAGAATAATCCAAAACAAGAATATCGGGGCTTCGTTTCACAACATGAATTTTAATATCCACAACCGAAGCCACACCCTGCGCGCCATGCAGGAAGGAATTGTTTTTGCTTTAAATTATGGCATCGAAATAATGAAGGGCGTTGGATTAGAGATAAACGTTGCAAAAGCAGGAATGACCAATATGTTCCTCAGCAACGTTTTCCGAGAGACTTTTGCCGATGTTTCGGGTGCCAGGATTGAGCTGTACAACACCGACGGGGCCGAAGGTGCCGCAAGGGGCGCTGGTTTGGGGATAAAATATTATACGAGTACAAAAGAGGCATTTTCCAAACTGGCTTTAATTAAAATGGTACAGCCCAAACGAAACGATCAGCTTTTACAGGCTTATCAAACCTGGAAAGAAAAGCTGGCAACTTTGACAGACTTATCAAAAATCTAAAAAATAAAAAATATGAAAAACGAGTATTTTAAAGGTATTAACAAAATTGCTTTCGAAGGAACAACATCTAAAAATCCTTTGGCTTTCCATTATTACGAACCCGACAGAATGGTAGGCGGAAAACCGATGAATGATCATCTGAAATTTGCAATGGCCTGGTGGCATAGCCTGTGTGCCAACGGCGGCGACCCTTTCGGCCATGGCACACTCGAATATCCCTGGGACAACATCACCGATCCGGTCGAAAAAGGCAAAGCAAAAGTTGATGCGGGTTTTGAATTTTTGACCAAAACCGGAATCAATTATTATTGTTTTCACGATTTTGATCTCGTTCAGGAAGCTACGACAATTCAGGAATCTGAAAAGCGGCTTGCGCAAATGGTTGACTACTTAAAAGAGAAACAAAAAGAAACCGGCAAACAACTGCTCTGGGGAACGGCCAACCTGTTTTCGCATCAGCGCTACATGAACGGAGCCGCCACAAATCCAAACTTTGAAGTGTTAACTTTTGCCGCAACACAGGTAAAAAATGCCATCGATGCTACCATTGCATTGGGTGGAACCAATTATGTTTTTTGGGGAGGACGTGAAGGCTATATGTCGTTGCTCAACACCAAAATGAAAAAAGAGCTGGACCACATGGCAAAATTCCTGAGCATCGCCAGGGATTATGGCCGGAGAAACGGTTTTACGGGAACTTTTCTCATCGAACCAAAACCGATGGAGCCAACCAAACATCAGTACGATTTTGATGCAGCAACCGTGATTGGCTTTTTAAAAGAATATGGCCTCGATAAGGATTTCAAATTAAACATCGAGGTAAACCACGCCACACTTGCAGGACATACTTTTCAGCACGATCTGCAGGTAGCCGTTGATGCCGGGATGCTTGGCTCGATAGACGCCAACCGCGGCGACTATCAGAATGGCTGGGATACCGACCAGTTTCCGGTAAATCTTTACGAACTCACCGAAGCAATGCTGGTGATTTTGCAGGGCGGCGGGATTAAAACCGGTGGGATAAATTTCGATGCCAAAATCAGGCGCAACTCAACGGATGCCGAGGATTTGTTTATCGCCCACATCTCGGGCATGGACGCCTTTTCAAGAGCTTTGCTTGCGGCTGATGATATCCTGACCAATTCTGATTATCAAAAACTGAGAGACGAAAGATACAGCTCTTTTGATTCCGGTGCGGGAAAGCTTTTTGAAGAAGGCAAGCTCACCCTCGAAGACCTCAGGGAAATTGCCATCAAAAATGGTGAGCCCCAAAAAATCAGCGGAAAGCAGGAACTTTTTGAGACATTGTTAAACATGTACCTCTAATTTCTTCGGTATGACCAAACAAGGATATAAATCCGGATACATCATTTCGATCACCCTGGTGGCAACATTAGGCGGGCTGCTGTTTGGATACGACACAGCCGTGATCTCAGGAGCCGAAAAATCGGTGCAGAAATTCCTGATCACCAGCCAGGGTTTAGGTACCCTGGTTCACGGACTGACCATTTCGAGTGCGCTTATCGGTTGTATTATTGGCGGAGCAATTTCCGGGCTTTTTTCCTCCCGGATCGGCCGAAAGAAGTCGCTGATGATCGCTGCCATTTTGTTCTTTCTTTCGGCCCTTGGGTCAGGTTTTCCCGAATTTTTGTTTTTCGAAAAAGGAAAAGCCTCCATGGGATTGCTGTATATGTTCAACTTTTACCGCATCATTGGCGGCATCGGGGTTGGGATGGCATCAGCCATTGTTCCGATGTACATCGGCGAAATATCGCCAGCCGGTATTCGCGGGCGATTGGTTTCATTTAACCAGTTTGCGATCATCTTCGGGATGCTGGTGGTTTATTTTGTAAACTGGGGTATTGCTAATGGCCAGACTACGGAATGGGTAAACACCATTGGCTGGCGCTGGATGTTTGTTTCAGAAGCTCTTCCGGCAGGATTGTTTGGCATATTACTTTTCCTTGTCCCCGAAACGCCCCGCTACCTCTCTTTAAAACTAAGGGATGAAGAGTCTTTTCGTATTCTCGAAAGAATAAATGGCACAACAAAGGCGAAGGAAATTCTCAGCGAAATCAAAGGAACGATTGCTCACCATTCGGGCAAATTATTTTCGTATGGCAAACTGGTGATTATTATCGGGATTCTTCTTTCGGTTTTCCAGCAGTTTGTCGGGATTAATGTGGCGCTTTACTATGCGCCACGCATTTTCGAAAGCATGGGAGCCGGCAAAGATGCCTCTTTGATGCAGACGGTTGTGATGGGTCTTGTAAATGTTATTTTTACCGTTGTAGCCATTCTAACCGTTGATAAATGGGGAAGAAAACCGTTATTGATGGTTGGTTCAGTCGGGATGGCCATCGGCATGTTTGCCATTGCCGGCCTGGCATTTTTTGAAGTGATTGGAATCAGTACACTGGTATTTATCATCATTTATACCGCATCTTTCATGATGTCGTGGGGGCCAATCTGTTGGGTGTTAATCTCCGAAATTTTCCCCAACAAAATTCGCGGACGTGCAGTAGCTGTGGCTGTTGTAGCGCAATGGGCAGCAAACTACTTTATCTCTTCAACCTATCCTTCGATGATGGAATTCAGCGGAGCATTTACCTATGGATTTTATGGCGTGATGAGCCTGATCTCTTTCATTTTTGTCTGGAAAATGGTTCCCGAAACCAAAGGCAAAAGCCTCGAAGAAATCGAAAATATCTGGACGAAAGCTTAGAAAAAGACTATTTGAATTTTTAGGGGCTTCGGAAATTTTTTCCGGAGCCTTTTTATCTTTTGCCATTTATCGGGAAGCCATCATAAAAAAACTGTAGTGCTCAAAACCGAAACCCGATCCCCTCTCCTACCTCAAAATAAGCGTGTTATCAGGATTTTGCTGCAACATATAGAAGATAAATTTCAAAAAAAAGCCCTGCCAAATGAATGACAGGGCCATAACCTAACGTCTATGAAAAAAGCTACCTAATGATCAGTTTACTGATTTCATTTTTTAAATTCGATTTGATACTTACAAAGTACACCCCCGGACGGAGATTGCTGATGTCGAATGTTGTCTGAGTGCCGATAATCTTAGCCTCTAATACAGTTCCACCTTTGGTGTCGGTCATCTGAATTTGGGCACCGTTAAAATCTTCATTCAAAATCGTAATAACTACCTTGTTGTCAGCAGGGTTTGGATAAATGCTGATTTCCGATGTGAGCGGAGCTTGAATTCCTGTAATACTCATCATAACCGCAGTTACTGCTGAAAGACTGCCCGATAGAAAGTTGCCGCTGTTATTGTCGATGGTGTTGTCGTAAACTACTGCGAGATCAATACTTTCACCGGTGTTGATTCGGTAAAGCCTCAAGCTGATGTTTTCGCCTTCGGTAAATCCATCCTTTTCGATGGTGGTTGCATCATCTCCAAAAATGGTGATGGTATTAACCACATTGTTTCCAACGATTTCAAAATAACCAAACAGTTTGTTGTTCTGGTCGAAAGCACCGATTACATCGCCCTGAACCATTTCGGCCAATGCGTTTGTTGTAAAAGCAATGGTTTGTGCCGATGGAGTCATAGCTATTTCGCCCCAGGGTGTCGAAAGGCTGTTTTTCGTTGAGATAGAGGCTGCAGATGATTTTGTACCACAGGCCGGGAAAGTGATAGTGAAAGGATTTACCACCTTAATCTTGTAAGCTTTTCCGGGTTCGAGTGTTTCGAGGCTGTAAACATTCATGGCTGGCCAGAACACCTTCGTTCCGATCAAATCCTGGATAATCACGATGTCGTTAAGATGGCTCCCAAAAAGATTCATGGCATTTGCCGGACATTCGCTCAGCACTGGCAGGTATGACCATCCCGTTGTTAGCGATACTTCTTTGGTGGAATATCCGGCACCGCAGATGTTAAAATCAACATCACTGCTCACTTTAAGTGCATACCCGCTTTGATTGTTGAAATTTACGATGGTATTGAGGTTTTCACCAGGCCAATAAACACTGGTGAGATTTCTCATGATAATTAGTTCATCTACAATTGGGGCAAACATGGTTTCAACCGCAGCGTCGAAAGGGGAAATATAGCTTGAAATGCTGTTCCACCCTGAGGTAAAAGCATAATTCTGACAGATCATCACCTGAAGACTGGTGAGTTTTGAGAGACCGAAATCGGCAAAATTGCCCTGGTTTGGCATGGAAGCGTCGTAAGTAGCTCCGGCCGGGTATTCTATCTGTTCACTCATATCAAAGATTTTCCAGTTGAAGCGTTCACCTGCTGCAAATCCGTCTTTTTCAGGGGTTGTTGGGTCATTTCCATAGGCGGTTACAACTGCAGAGCCAAAGGGATTTATCTGTTGGGCACCTGCACAAACCTCATTTCCGCTTTCATCCACAAAGAATACACCTACCCAGTCACCTGCTTCAAGTGTTTCGCCAAAAATATTGGGGTTGGCTGTTGATGGAACGTTGATGGTATGAGCCTGACCTGTAACGATAAAAGTCCAGGGTTGCTCAATAATAGTGGTACATACTCCATTAAGCTTATAAACAAATTCCTTACCTGATGAAGAATAGGCCCATATGCCACCTGTATTCTCGCTTTTGAAAGCTCCAGGATGTCCAAGTAAATCTGCAGAAGTTGCCTCCCATGCACTGGCATTGCTTACAATCTCCATCCAATAGGTTCCGGTAGGGAGTGTCACAGGGTTTTCGAGTTCTACAGCATAGCGATGCCAAATTAAATCGTATGCATGGCCTGTAACAATATTATGTGTTATAGTGCCTTCTTCTGTAGTAAGAATATGGGATCCCGGCAATCCGGCTACATCACTATAGAAAATAAATGAAAATTCAGTGGCAAAATTTGCTACATTAACATCTGCAGAGGAAATCGTAAAGGTTTGCCCCTCTTCAACAGTAATGTCTACTGCTAAATGTACTCCTGATCCAAAAGTATAACCATCTTCCAGATTGTTTGATAAAACCTCCTGATAACAGGCATTTGGATCTAAAACAGTTACTTCTATTTCATAATATACACTTACATTATCTACAGAGGTAGCTCTTACTGTTGCAATACCAACACCTGTTCCGGTAACCAATCCGTTTGCATTAACCGAAGCAAATTCGGAACCTGATTCCACTGACCAGTTAACATTTTGGGAAAGACCCGGTGCATTAACGGTGGCTTCGAGCTGTAAGATTTCTCCTACAACAATTTCAGTATCAACCCCACCTGCTGTATTTATCACAACTGGCATTGCGGTACAATTACCAGTAATATCATATACCATATAAAATCCACCTTGACTTCTCCATCCGTGACCATCCGCTGTGTTTATAAAAGCAGGGTGTAGGCCATTTCCCGGGGAAAGAGTTGCAGTCCAATATACATTACTAGTAATATCTGTGTAGGCTCTGGAACTTAACCAATAATTTCCCTGATCGAATGTGACAGCTTTGGCTAAATACATTTCCACATCAAAATAGTCCCATAAAGAATTTGCTTCACCTACGTAAGTCATAATTGGAATAATATTGCTTACCATGGTAATTTCATCTCCGGGTTGCCCGTTATCATCCTTCATAAAATGAAGGTCAAAAGAAGTAACCGTTGCACCCTTTTCAACCATAAGCCGCATTCTTACGGTACTTATAGCAAACCTGACTTCATCATCCACAACAAAATCAGCAGCTGTAAAAGCCGGATGGCTAATGGTTAATCCATAGTCAAGGTTCATTGTCTCAGTACCTTGAGTACACCCGTTTTCAAATACATTTACCCTGTAATCAGCATAGAGGTTAACATTGGCATCAACGGTGGCACGTACGATGGCATAGCCTTCGGAAAGTGAAGTGATTAAGCCATTTTGATTGATACTTACCACGTCAGATCCTTCTTCAATTGACCATGTCACATACTGGTCAGCTTCAGGAGGAGTTACTATTGCAATCAATTGCAAAGTGTTGTCCAGTCCCAAAATATCGGGATAACCTCCATCTTCGGTTGCCACGCTAACCTCCTGAGGTAAGACAGGACTGATCTGGTTTGTAATGGTAACATCGATTGTATTAAAAATGGAACTGTTCTCAGCAGATTGAGCTTTAACTGTTACTACTGCATTAGAAGCTGTTGCGGTAAGCAACCCATTTTGATCAATTGTTGCATGGCTTTGGCCTGAAACAACACTCCACACCACCAGTTGGCTCGCTTGCTCTGGATATACTGTTGCCAAAAGCTGAAGGCTTCCACCGTCAGTATTGATTTCAGGATTACCTCCACCAAATGGAGTTATTACAAGGCTTTCTGCAGCTACAATCTCAAGGTTAAGCTTTTTGACAGATAGCTTCCCAAGTCCGGAATCAACAAACCCAAGGAATAAGTTACCATCGCTATCTACTGCAAGCGAATTATTTGTGGCCTGCCCTTCAGATGCCCAGCCTGTCCCGGCTTGATACCAGTTTCCGGCCTCTTCATCATAGGCCATCACGTAGTTTCGTAGGAAATCTACATCCTCAAATTTACTAACAGCTACATAAATAATGTCGTTGTCGCCAATTGCTATGCTTAAATGTTGAACTCTGCTCTCTGTGAAGTTTTCCGGACCAAGTTGCGACCATGTTTCTCCATCAAATTTCTTAACATTCAACTTACGACCACTGGCACTGTTCGAAACAAATGCTAAAAATAAATTATTGTTATTATCAACAGCAACAGCCGAATTGTAGTTTTCAGTGGTAGTGGCAGGTGCAATATTCGGCACATTGCCGACGGGCTGCCACAAATCGGTTGTAGTGGCATTGACAAGATTGGTGTAAACATGTACAAAACCGTTATTGTTCCAGCTTACATAAATTCTGTCATCTATTGCAATCGTCATGGATAAATAATAAGCGACACCCCCAAAAAAGCCTGAATTTCCGACCTGCTCCCAGGCTCCATTAACAAATCGTTTAACCACTCCGGAACTTTCCCCAGTAACAACAAACAAAGTACCGTTTTTTGATACTGCTGAAGCCTGAAAATTTATTGTAGCTGATGTAGCATCAGGCAGGTTTTCCCATGCATTGTTTATAAACTTGTGTACATTAAGGCCTGCTGCAGGCCAAGCTGCCTGATTTGTAAAGTAAACAACTCCTTGTGCATCTAATGACAAAGAATTGTAGGTTGCAGTAGACGAAGTCATACCGGGTCCTCCTCCCAGATAACTCCAGATGTTTCCATTAAACTTTTGAACTGATCCCTTTGCTACCGACACATCATAATAACCCACAACAACATTGTCCTGGTAATCAACTTTCAGCGCTAGTCGACCAGCATTTGCGGCTGATATTCCAGTGGGATCACCAACAGGTTCCCAAACTTGTGCCTTCATTTGAAAGCTTAATGCAACAGCTACTAATAAAAAGATAACAATTTTTTTCATGAAATTAAAATTTGGATAATTAATAAATTTGAATCGATGTTAAAATTCTCGTTTTCGGTAGCCAAATTAACCACGATGATTGGAATATTTTGAGAATTGCATACAGCATAGGTTACTACTATGAGGAAAACCGGGTACTCAACAGATACTTCACACTGAATATCATGTTGTTACGAATCAATCAGATTGCTCCAAACCAGTTGTAAATATCATTTGAACCTGGAATATTCAACCTTTTTCGTATCCTGTACTTTTTATTTTGTACGGTTCGGGTTTCAATAAATTTTAATCGTGCAATTTCTTTGGTGGATAGGTTCAATTTTAGAAGTGCGCAAAACTCAATCTCGGGTTTTGATAATTGAGGATTAATTTCCAGCAAACGCAAGGAAAATTCAGGATGAGCCTGCTCAAAGGCAAACAAAAAGCCGGGATCGTTTTTTTTTACCAATTCAATAAGCGAATTGTAAATATCCTGTGGAGGAAGGGGCGGTCTTTTTTGTTTTTTTTTAATAAGATAAATAATTAAGAAAATACTTCCAAGTACAATCATCAGGAGGGTAAAAATCAACCAAACATTCGTAAGGTTTTTTTTTTCAGGTTGCTGATCTTTATCAATGATCATTTGGAGAGAGCTGTATTTAGTCTGAAGATTCTGTATTTCGAGTTCCTTAAGTTTATTATCGAAATGGATTACACTATCATTATTCCCGGTCTGATTGTACAGATCAACCAAATCGGTATAGATGCTCCTCAAATTAAGTTGATCACCGGTTTTTTGGCTGATTTGTAAAGCTTTTTGATAATAGGATATTGCTGTTTGAATTTCTTTTCTTTCTTTGTAAACCCGACCTAAAACGAGATAATTAGTAACCATGATCTTATCATCATCGATATTTGAAGGTTTGATCTCGATCGATTTTGATGCGAAGAATTCAGCAGAATCCAGGTTGTATAAAGAATAAGCGGTCGCAATGTTGGAATAATTCAGGTACTGAAAACGAATAATATCTGAAATATCTTCCAAATCTTCGTATTTTTTAATGCCTTGCATTAGTTTGGCCACGGCTTTTTCTGGTTCACCCATGTCAAGGTAAACATTGGCAAAACTGTTAAGCACATTTGATTTGGCAAGAACAATTTCTTTATTCTTCGAATTATCTTTCGACAGAATTTCATAGGCTTTACCAAGATGTATTAATGCTTTGTCAAATAATTGGTTGATGGAGTAGGCCTCTGAGAGATAAACATTTGCCATGGACTGTGCATACAAAT
This sequence comes from uncultured Bacteroidota bacterium, assembly GCA_903944895.1. Lineage (GTDB taxonomy): Bacteria > Bacteroidota > Bacteroidia > Bacteroidales > 4484-276 > CAJATL01. The sequence goes on along the minus strand of CAJATL010000078.1, from coordinate 1,789 downwards.
CGTGATATCGGTCAGCTTTTTCTTCCAAATTCTCAGAAGCCTCAATCATATTTTCAAGTTGATTTTTCTGATAAAAATAGCGACACTTTCGTTCCAACAGTGTCAGTTCCGACATGGTATCTTGTGCTAATACTGCCTGGCCAATCAATCCATCCAATTCAGCATAAGCTGAATCCAAGTTGTTATTGTAAAGACGGGCATTGTCAGTAACCTTTTCACTCAGGCTTTTGGTATTTTCCTGTTGTGAAAAACCACTTAAACAGTTAATAATAAATACAATCAAACCTATACTTTTAACAATTTGTCTCAATGTAATCATGTTAATCATTAATACTGTAACGCTCAACTTTCTGAAAGTACTAAGAGCGATAATGTCCGCAGAATCCCAAAAGTTTGCAATTCATCATAAAATATAAAACTCCTCAAACCGAGCAAATGTAATAACAAACCAGTTACCAAACAAATCCCTGAAATTGTTCTCATTTGAGTTTGGAGTAAAGGTAATGCCAGTCAAACGTTAAATGGAGCTGCGGAAAACTTAATTCAAAAATCAATTTTTCTCCACATTCATCGACTATAGCGATAATAGTATTCGCCAAGTGAAAAAAATCTCTGGAATTTTCAAAACATTTCTTTTCCGGATCAAATCCGGCATGAGGCATCAAAGTTTTACCCTGATGATGTACTTTCGATCATGAGGTGGGAATGTCTTTCGAATTCGCTCGGGATCAGTTCGACTAAATAATTTCAGCTCTCATTAGTTGACAGAGAACTGAAATTGCAGATTTATACTGATAAAGGAAAAATCCATGGAAAACTTTTACGACTCATGGAGGATCCCCTTGTATCTGTGTCAACTGTCCGACTATTGGCGGATCCATTTTCTAACAGGGCAAGTGATGAATTACTCAGGTTAAAACCAAAGAATAGCAAATCTGTGATTCTTCACGGCCAAAATCAGCAGCGATCATCTTAAAAAACCTGTAGTACTCAAAACCGAAATCCTATCCCCACTCCTACCTCAAAATAAGCGTGTTATCAGGATTTTGCTGCAGAATGAGTTAATGTTACTTCAATTCTGTAGAGATTACATGATGGATCAGCAATAAAAAAAAGGCCATCACAATGAGGAGACAGCCTTCTTATTTTTTCTTTGCAAAAACTATTCTTTAATCAAGGTCAGCTTTTGAATGTAGCTATCCTGGCCATTACTGATTCTTACCAGATAAAGTCCATTTTCCAGTTCGCTCAATGAGATGATCCCGGATTTCCGGATTTTTTTATCAACGACAACCTTGCCGTTTGCATTGAAAATACGGAAAGAATAATCACCCTCTTTTTTCAAATCCACCGAAATACTACCAGAGGTTGGATTTGGAAAAATGCTAAAAAAGCCATGCGCTGGTTCTGTGAGACCAACACAGGAAGTAACTTCCATGATTCCTTCAACAGAATTTTCACAGTCATTCGCATCGATGTAAGCATAAGTTATCGTGTGAGTTCCGATACCGGCAGTGGCAGGGTCGAACCATCCATAGGCAACACCTGTACCTGAATAATAGCCACCTTCCGGCAAACCTCCTGTAAGTTCAAAGGCTTGCCATTCGTAGCAAACCGTATCAAATGCCTGAAGCGTAACATCGGGAAGGCCATAAACGGAAAGGCTTAATGTTGAAGATGAAATTTCGGCATTACAACCACCCATGCCGTAAGCATTCATGGTAAGTAAAACCGTATTTCCCTCGTCGCCAGCCGCCGGCGTGTAAGTCGGACTGACAGCAGTGCTGTT
>CAJATL010000077.1 GCA_903944895.1 uncultured Bacteroidota bacterium | reverse complement strand
GGATTGCCAGCGCGCGCTGACATTCTCTATGAGAACCGCGGTGATGGAACCTTCCGCGATGTCAGCGAGTCGGCTGGCATTCGGAAAGCGTTACCCGGATACGGGCTGAATCTCGCCGTGGTTGATTTCGATGCCGATGGGCGGCTCGATGTGTTCGTTGCCACTCCGAAGAGTCTCCGAGTCACTGAAGAGTGTCCTGTTGTCACTCCGAAGTGTCTCTGAGTTAATCAAGAGTGTCTTGTTGTCACTCGAAGGGTCTATCAATTCCGAAGTAACACAGAAACTTGTATTACTTACAAGGAAAATTGAATAAATATAATGTCTGTTGGGAGTATTCACGGAACTGTGTCTAACATTATTTTTTCGAAGAGAGGAATTATACCTGCCTTTTAAGATATTTCCAGTAGTATGACAAGGGTGGCTAGGAACGACGCCACTTGTTTACCCTTGTCATACTGCGGGTGAATATCTTTTCTTTGCGGGTAAAATTCATTTCGGCGTAAGGCTAATTCGTTGTTCAAATTTAATACTTAATTGTGAAAGAATCAAACCCCAACTGAGAACTTTCCCTTTTGGTGATTTATTGATTTCACGTATCACCAAATAAACGAGCTTTTTAAGTGCCATATCTGAAGGAAAACTTCCTTTAGATTTTGTTACTTTTCGCATCTGTCTATGCACGTTTTCAATAGGATTTGTAGTGTACATTAACCTACGAATGTCCTTTCCGAACTCAAAAAACGAACTAAGTTTATACCAATTTTCCTGCCAACTCTTCACGGCAGTGGGATATTTTTCGCCCCATTTTTGAGCGAATTCTTCTAATTTTATTTCTGCACCTGCTATGTTAGAACAAGAATATATGGCTCTCATATCATGCACTAACGACTGGTAATCCTTTGAGGTAGCATACTTGAGTGTATTTCGAACCTGGTGTACTATACAACTTTGAACCACCGTTTGCGGAAATATGGAGCTTATAGCATCCGAAAAGCCTTTCAGATTATCGGTACAAGCAATCAGTATATCCTGCACACCTCTCAGTTGTAAGTCCTGCATTACGCTCAACCAAAAACTTGCCGATTCGCTGTTTGATACATAGATTCCCAATAACTCACGGTGACCTTCCAGATTGACAGCAAGTACGTTATACAAAGCTTTTGTTATTACCGTGCCATTTTCTCGAACTTTATAATGTATGGCATCAAACCATGCAATGGCGTAAATACCATCTAAAGTTCGGGATTGCCATTGTTCTAATTCGGGTATGATTTGATCCGTTATTTCACTCAATTGACCCGGAGAAAATGATAAACCGTAAATCTCTGATAAAAACTTTTTTATGTCTGAATAGCTCATGCCTTTACCATACATAGACAGTATCTTTTCACAGATATCATCGCCTATTACTATCTGACGCTTGGCCACTATCTCAGGAACAAAACTTCCTTCTCTATCTCTAGGTGTTACTAATTCAAATTCTCCTGAACTACTTTTCACTGTTTTACTGGTGAGCCCATTGCGCTTATTGTCAGACTCTACATTTAGATGTGCCTGTAGCTCTGCTGATAATGCTGTCTCTAAAAAGTGTTTCAATAAAGGGGTAAAAATACCATCTTCACCCAAATACTGTTTCTTTTGATAAAGACCTTGAATGGCTTCGCGCTCAAAGTCTGAGTAACTAAATTCTTTTTCTTTTTCTTCTTTTTTCATTGGTCTGCAAAATTAATTATTTTTAGCTTGCAGACACAGTTGCATGAACAGTCTCCCGTTTTGCAATGTATAAATGATTAAAAATCCGTTGGGCCAGAGTTTTATTTTTGTAAGTATTTTGGAATAAACTATTTATGATTAAACCTTACCTGTAATGAAAGATTTGAAAATCCGATTGAACCAAATTCGTAATTTGTCGATGGTCGGTAAGTCAATGAACTTATTCTGCAATCAGCTTTAAGTATTAAATCTAATTTGTGCAATCTGTAGGCAACACCTGCACCTATCGAAGGTATTATTGAAAATGGTTTAAG
>CAJATL010000076.1 GCA_903944895.1 uncultured Bacteroidota bacterium | reverse complement strand
CTTTTTCAGTATGCCAACCCTGCTTGTTCCCTTCGGGTTTTGTTCCTCCATTCTCTCACTGCTTTTTGAAAGTTAATCTTACCGTTGCTCCCTTGTTTAGGTTTTTGAAAATCTCAATCTGGCCTTGGTGGGCATCCATAATCAGTTTTATCAAAAGAAGGTTTAATCCGGTATTTTTGTCAATGTGATTTTCTGCATTAACAAAAGGCAGGAAAGGATTTTCAAGAATCTTTGGAGGAAAACCAGTGCCATTGTCAATAAATTCGCAAACCGTTGATTGTTCATCGGAAAAGACACTTATGGCCACTTCTCCGCCAACAGGAGAATATTTAACCGAATTTTCGACAAGACGCTGAAAACAGATGGTGATCAATTCCTTATCACCTTTTATAAAATCAAATGAAGTGTCCTGTCGAAAGTGAAAAGTGATGTTTTTTATATCAATCTTTTCCTTAAGGTGTGCTGTTGTATTTCTAAAGAGTTCCTGAGGAGAAACATTTTCATTTTGAATTATATATTTTCCGGATTTTAGTTGTGTGATGAGCAAGGCCTGGTATGAAAACCTTTCTAACCTTTTTGCTGATTCGTCAAGATATTGGAGATATTCAACCAATACTGGTGAATCGATTTTGCGTTTAAGAAAACCAAGGAAGCCCAAAATTCCGTTTAGCGGGGTTCTGAGTTCGTGACTTATCAGGGAGAGGAAATCATTTTTAGCCTGATCGAGCACTGCCAGCTCTTTATTGGCCCGATCAAGGTTTCTGTTGGAAAGCTCAAGGTCGAATGTCCTTGCTTTTACTTTTTCCTCCAGTATCTGGTTTTGGTTTTCGAGCTGTTGGTATAGGTAGCGGGTTTCGAGCAGGTTATTTATCCTGAGCCGCACTTCATAAAGGTCGAATGGCTTGCTAAGAAAATCCTTTGCCCCGCACGAAAGTGCCCGGAGTTTGGCTTCAGGGGTAATGTCGGCGGTAAGAACAAGTATCGGCAGGTAGGTTTTGGCAGGAGTTATGGTATGCAATTGAGCCATTACTTCAAACCCACTGAAATGGGGCATCATTAAATCGAGCAGGATCAAATCGGGATTAAACGATTTGAATAGGTCAACCACTCTTCGCGGGTCGGTGGTGGATTGGAAATGTGTGTATCCGGTTTCTTCCAGCAGTCCTTCCAGTATATTAATGTTCGATTCCCTATCGTCAACAATAAGGATCTTTGCATTTTTTAATGTTGAATCAATCATAACTCTAATTTTTTGTTGTGCGAATTGTTTGAATTTTAATGTACTGATCAATTGTTTTTAAAAATTTTACTACATCCAATGGTTTTGTCAGATAGGCTATAGCGCCTGCACTCATCAGTTTCTCAACCTGAAAAGGCATGGCATCGGCACTGATAACGATTACCTGGATATTTTTTGTGTTTTCATCGGCAAACAATTGCCCCAATACTTCGAGGCCAGATATATCGGGTAAATCGAGATCGAGCAGTATCAGTAAGGGTTTATGCTCTTTTGCCAATTCTACGGTTTGCTTGCCGTACATGGAAGTTATAAGACGGAGTTTCTGACGATGTTCCGCTAAAATGTACTCAACCAGTTCGATATTCGACAAGTTATCTTCGATGTACAAAATGGTCCCGGTTTGTTTGGTTAAATCAAATTCCTGTTTTATTGAATCTGTTGATTGACTGATTTCCGGCTGGCGCCCTCCGGTGAGCGGCAGCTCAATCCAGAAGGTACTGCCAGCATCAACCACACTCTCAACTCCAACCGTGCCGTTCATGGCTTCGGTAAGTCTTTTCACCACCATCAAACCAAGCCCAGTACCTTCGGTATCTGTTTTGTCAGCGCCAATACGCTCGAATGGCTGAAAAAGTTTGCCGATATCTTCGGGATTAATTCCATTGCCTGTGTCGCTGATCGAAATCCTGACCCGCGAGCTGCTTTGTTCATCGGCTGGTTGCAGCATTGTTCGAATTGTAACCAGACCACCTTCGTTGTTATATTTTATGGCGTTGTTGAGCAAATTGATCAGGATCTGCTTTAACCGAAGCCTGTCGGCTGATACAAAAAGGCTATTATCCAAAGAATCCACAAATTCAATGGATATTTTTCTTCTATTAGCAGCAATCTGAATATTATCAGTTATTTCATTGATGATAGCGGCCAATTGTAAGGGTTCTTTTGTTAGTACTTGCCGGCCTGCTTCAATTCCGGCAATATCGAGTACTTCATTTATTAAATCGAGCAGGTGTTTCCCGTTGTTCAAAATATTCGTTACTCCTTTTTTTTGCTTCGGGTTGAGCTCTCCCATTTCCATCAATTGGGCAAAGCCAAGTATCGAATTCATGGGTGTGCGCAGTTCGTGGCTCATGCGTGAAAGGAATTCACTTTTAGCCTTGTTCGCATTTTCGGCTTCGTTTTTAGCCTGTTGCAGGACTTTTTCTATTCGTTTTTGTCCGGTAATATCCATATGTGTCCCCGACATTAAAAGAGGTTTGCCATCTGCATCCCATTCATGCACTCTTCCTCTGTCCAGAACCCAAATCCACTCACCGTTCGTATGCTTCATCCGCGATTCGAAAGAATAATAATCGAGATCGCCTTTAAAGTGCTTTTCCAGTAATTCATTGGATACCTTTAAATCATCTGGATGGGCGAATTTCATCCAGGTTTCGATGCTTACAGGTGAAATATCTTCCAGGGTGTAGCCCAGCATTTGGGCCCACTGATCGTTAAATATGGTTTCGCCGGTTTGAATATTCCATTCCCACGTTCCTGCATTGGTTCCTTTAATAATGTCTGCCAATCTCCGTTTCTCATCTGCAAGTGCCTGGAAAAGCTTTTTACGCTCTGTAATATCAATTTTTATGGCAATAAAGTTAGAAATGTTTCCCAGTGAGTCTAATACAGGTGTGATGGTTTGCTCTTCGTAATAGAGGCTGCCGTCTTTCCTTCGGTTTATCATTTCGCCGCTCCATACTTTTTTGCTTAGTATGGTGTCCCAGAATTTTCTGTAAAATTCCTTATCCTGCTTGCCCGATTTTAGGAGTTCACCCGGCATTTTACCGATGGCCTCATCGACAGAATATCTGGTTAGTTTTGTGAAAGCAGAATTGGCCCACTCTATCTGGCCCTTAATATCTGTAATGATAATAGCAAGGGCAAACGACTCAAATGCAGCGATTTGCATTTTGAGTGCGGTTTCCGATGCTTTTCGTTTTGTAATATCGCGGTATTGCCAGAAGTGCCCTAACAGTGTGTCGTTGCTCTTAATGGGGATATAATCTCTTTCCAGCACCCTGCCATCCATCATGTACAGTTCATCATTTACTACAATTTCTGCTTTCGTAAGTATTTCGTCAATTTGCCGGATAAACCCTTCAGGGTCTTTCATTAGGTGTTTACTCTGTTCAGAAGCTAGCAGGCAATCATATCCTATTAATTGTTCCGGCGTGGCCTGTAAGTTAAAAATATTGCAGAATGATTGATTTACCAGGGTAATATGCCTGTTCTCACTTTCGAAAATTGTTCCGGCCTGTAAGTTCTGAATCAGGGTGCTGAGTTTTCTTAAAGCGTCCTGAAGTTCAATTTCTGCAGTTTTTCTGCCGGTAATATCACGGATAATCGCAAGTACTTCCTTGTCAGAAATGGCAATCATCCTGTTTTCAAAATAAAGGTTTTTTTCCCGAACGGCAAGCATATATTCATATTGCACGACTTCAGCCGTGGTAAAAGCTCTCTCAATGGCTTGCATGGATTGACTTGCCAGATCTGGGGGCAAAACCTCGCTTACCTTTTTGCCAGTAAAATGCTCTTTAGGGATGTAAAGTAACGATTCGTTCTGGCTGTGGATATACAGGTAGGTTCCATCGCGGTGAATGCGAAACATAAGATCGGGCACGGCCTGAATGATAGCAAGGTTTACGGCCTCGCTTTTCTTTAACGCATCTTCGGCCAGTCGGCGCTCGGTGATGTCGTGAATAATGGAGAACAAGACTTTCTTCCCATTTACCTCAATAGGCGTGGAGTGGACTTCAACCGTTCTGATTTCTCCGTTAGCCAGTTTGTGCGGGAAGATAAAATAGTTACGCTGCTGCTTTTTAGCCATTTCTAACACACTATTCAACTCTGACTGACTGAGAGCATTGATATCACGGATATTTATTGTGGATCTGTTAAAATCCTGACCGTAGAAGGTAACTGCTGTATCATTGGCCTGAATAATTTCACCATTTTCGGGATTAATTAACAGCATAACTGCCGCATGTTTCTGGAACATCTTATGGAAGCGCTCTTCGCTTTCGCGTATGGAATCAAGGTACTCCTTTTCCCTGGATACATCCATTATCATTGCCATAAATCCACGGATATTCCCATCGGGACCGGCAAGTGAACTATGGCTGATTTTAACAGGAAACTTAGCCCCGTTTTTTTTAACCCAATGCCATTCGGTTGTTTTATGGAACATTGCCTCAATCGCCGTTGCATAGGCTTCTTCTTCGGTAGGATCAGGTTTACCCGTTTTTTCAGCGCAAAACTGGAATATTTCGTTCCTGTCATGTAAACTAAGCGGAGTCATTATGTCAACGACTTCATCGGCAGCATAGCCTGTCATTGCTTCCCCGGCAGGATTTATGGACTTGATAATTCCTTTTGTATCGGTAGTAAGAATTGCTATTGGAGCGTTGTCAAGAATTGCTTGCTGAAACGCGTTAATTTCCACCAGCTCTCTGGTTCTTTCCTGCACATTAATTTCAAGGAGTTCATTTGCCTTGCTTATTTTATCGTGGGCATTTTTCAATTCGGTGACGTCTTCAAAGGTGGTAAACACCTGGAATGGGTTGTCATCCCCAATTCGATCTGCAGCATCATGATCCGGATTCGCGGTGGTAAACACCTGGAATGGGTTGTCATCCCCAATGCGGAAGTCCGGTATTGAATTTACAAGAATCCAGGTGTAATTTTCTTTAGTTGGATTGAAGACCCCCATCAACGCGGCGTTTTCTTTTCCGGTTGCCAGAGCCATCATGGCGGGGTGGATATTCCCCGGAAACGGAGATCCGTCTTCGTGAATTGACTTCCAGCGGGGGTCAATGGAGGTTCTGCCCTGCATCTGGTCCAGGCTTAGCCCAAGAATTCGTTCTGCCGCAGGATTTGCACTGATAATTGCTCCGGTATTATCCTGATAAACCACACCCTGAGCCATGGTTTCATAGAGCGTTCTGAATTTCACCTCACTTTCTTTGAGTGCGGCTTCAGACTCTTTCTGCTCAGTGATATCCTGAATCTGAGATATGAAGTGAAGCGGACGCCTGTCGTAATCGAACACGAGCGACACACTCAGCATGACCCAGATAATGTTACCGTTCTTATGATAATATCTTTTCTCTATCTGGTAGGTACGGATGGTTCCTGCCAGCATCTGCCCGATGTAATCCATATCTTTTTGGAGATCGTCGGGATGGGTAATATCCTGGAATGTTTTCGACAGCAACTCAGCCTCGGAATAACCAAGCATTTCAACAATAGCAGGATTGACTTTAAGCCACCTGCCATCCGGGGACACGAAAGCCATGCCAATGGCAGCGTAATTAAAAGCGCTGGCCATGCGCTCTTCGCTTTCACGCAAATTGCGCTCTGCTTCAAACTTTATAATAACCGAAGCAAATTGATCAGCAATGGATTGAATCCTTGCCAGGTCGCCTTCTGTCATGATATCCCTGCTTCCTAATTCGAGATACCCTATAATTTTCCCATTTGAAATCATTGGAACTGCTGCCGATGATTGGTATCCAATAATGTCATAAATTACTGGTAGTAATTTCTTAACCAATCCTTGAACCCTGACGGGCCATGGTGTCCCCTTCAGATAACCTGCAAGCCTGTTTGTTATCTCTTTTTTCCCAATTGAAAGTAGCCCTTTTCTGCTTTGCTCCATCGCAGTAAATGGATTCTCAACGTCCATCCTCAATACAATCTGCGGTATTGATTTTCCTGTTACTTTTTCAATTTTTTGTACAAGATCATTGTCGAGCGTATTCCCGTACATCTTCATTTCGTGCCTTTTCTCATCAGGTATGAAAACCGAAAGAAGATGGCTGTTGAATGTAACTTTAAATTGTTTTGCAATTAAATCGATAATCGAAGTCAAACTCTCGTTGGAATTGGTGGCAAGGTTGATGGCATTCATCAACTGCAGATCCGCATTGCGCCGGTGGAGTTCCTCGCTGGTTTTTTTCTGGGCATCGATATCAATCAAAGCCCCCAGAATTTGAAGAGGTCTTCCATGATCATCTGTTTTAAAAACAGTAACAAGATGTCTCATCCATTTCCATCCATCGTTCTGTTTTATTCTTAGTTCCACATCAAAATAGGGAATGGTTCTGTTCTTTTCAAATTCATGCAGGCTAATAATTGATGAATTAAGATCATCAGGATGGATCAGTTGAACAAAATCTTCGTACAGGAGTATTTCAGTGTTTTTATTTATGTCTTTAAAAAACTTCTTGTGAACATCATTTGTCCAAATATTTTTACCGAGCAGTAAGTCGTAAAGGTATAGCAATGCAGGGGTTGAGTTTGCAATTGCATTTGTAAAATTTTTACTTTCGTTCAAAGCATCCTCAGCATTTTTACGTTTGGTTATGTCCACAGCATTCAGGAGGAATTGTTTCCTGTTACCGGAGAGTGTTCCATTCAAGTGAGCATAAATGCATGAATCATCATCAGTCCCAAAGGTAACATCGCAGGATTGTGGGCTTTCTCCCTTAGATAGTTTACCAAGAAAATCGGCAAAAATATCCCTTGATTCGCGGGCAAGAAAATAGGCAAGCTTGTTGTTGATCAGGTTTCTGCGATCTTTGCCCAGCATTTTGGCAGCTGCCAGATTAAGTCCTGATATAGTACCATTGGGAGAAAGATTAAAATAGGCCGAGGGAGCAAAATCGAACAGGGCTGTATATTTTTCTTCTGCCAGTTCAGCCTTTTCTTTTGCAATAACAAGTTCTTCGTTTTGCAGTTCCAGTTCAATCTGATGAACCTCCAACTCGTGAATAAGTTTCAGCATCTCGGCTTCCGAAGAGACCACGTTTGCCTTGACTTTAAGCTTTTTTAATTGTTCCTCTGCATTTTGGCGAAGCAGTGCAGCATCGGGTAAATCTTTGTTTTGCTTTTTCATTCGTTCTTTTTTTTGAACCCATCAAGCGGTCGAAGACCCTTGATGAGGTTGTACTTTACAATTTTCATTTTTATTAACCCCTTCGAAGGTTTGAGTTAATCCCTTCAAGGGTCTTCGACCGCTTGAAGGGCTATCCCCTTCGAGTGGTCAAAGACCCTCGAAGGGTTGTTCTTGAAGAGTTAACCGCTTCAAGGGTCTTCGACCGCTTGAAGGATTAGCCCCTTCGAAGGGTTGTTTTCTTTATTCAATATTAAAACTATTTTGATGAATGAACTTAAAATTCTCTAAATCGCCAAAGTATTCGATAACAACAGCTTTGTTAAGAAATGTTTCGGTATTTAACAAAAATGCATTATAAGAAGAATGTTCCCAATGCTCAATTTTTTTAACAAAACCGTCTTTAACAGGATTTGAATGAATATAGTGAACTAATTTTAGAAAATATTTTTCGGTTTTTACCGGTTTGCGTTCAAATGTGCTTTGAAACAAACTTCCGCTTCGTTGATATTTTTTATTGTATGATTGAGCATAGCTGTTGAAAAAGTGCGAAAACCGGTAACTAATTGTATCGGTTTCAATTTTTCCTGTTACCTTATTTATTTTCAGTGTATTGATTAATTCAGTTTCAGGTTTTATCTGGACAAAAAAATGGAAATGATTTGGCATTAAACAATAGGCAAAAGTTTCACAAATCGGTACAATGTATTTTATGTAGTATTTCAGAAATTTATGATAATCGCAATTATCGCCAAAGAAATTTTCAAAACCATTTGCATGATTATAAATGTGATAGTAATGCTCCGGCTCTAATGGAATTCTCTTTTGCATAACTTTAATTTAAAAAAAATTACCGCTTCCTAAGTGTTCGACCCTTCGAGGGTCTTTGACCACTCGAAGGATCGAAGACCCTCGAAGGGTTTTGTTTACAACAAATTATGTTTACGTAATAATCCGATTGTGTTATTTAATTCTGCTTCCAGTTTTTTGGCTTTGGTAATATCAATAAAAGTGATTACAAGCCCCTCAATCCTATCATCGTAAGTGCGGTATGGCATGATGCGAACGGTAAACCACTGCTGGTCGTTTGTTTCAATTTCGGTTTCTTTAAACACAAGCGTGCGTAAAACTTCATGCGCATGTTTGGTTATCTCCGGATACTTCAATTCGCTCACCATATCGGTAAAAGGCCGTCCGATGTCGATTTGCCGCAATTTGAACAACTTTGTTGTTTCATCGGTAAAGCGGCGAATGTTTAATTCTTTATCGAGAAATAAGGTTGCAATATCGGTGCTGTTCAACAGATTTTTCATGTCGTTGCTGGCCACCATAAAATCGTTTATCTTACTTTGCAACTCAATATTAACGGTTTGCAACTCCTCGTTCAGGCTTTGCATCTCTTCCTTTGATGTAGTTAGCTCTTCGTTGGTTGATTGCAACTCCTCGTTGGTGCTCTGCATTTCTTCGTTGGTCGATTTCAATTCTTCCTGCGTGGTTTGCATCTCTTCGCGTGTACTTTGCAGTTCTTCATTGGCGCGTTGCAATTCAATTTCAAGTTCCTGTTCGCGAATCGTTGAATGTTGATTTCCGGTTTTGGATTTTCTTCTGGCTTGCCGGGGAATATCGGCAACATCGGAAAAAACAATGATTATGGTTCCTTTAATTGCTTCTGGCTTTTCAATCAGTTGAAGCGTGATGTCAACAATTTGAGTTCCTCCGTTTGTTCCAATTTTCAGATTGAGCAATTTAACCGGCTCTGAACTCTGCTTTGCTTTGCGAATGGCCCCCGGAAGTTCGTTTTGCAAACCTTCGCGCGCCATGGCATAAATGTTCATGTTTGCTTTACCGGCTGAAGGTTCGAGATATTTACCTGTACGGCCTGTAATGTACAAAATGTCGCCGTCGGGGTTGATAAGCACACTGGCTGGTGCAAAACGCTGCAACAACAACTGGTCGGCCAGGGTTTGAATGTTATCGGTTGCTTTTACCGGTTTTATACTGTCGTTTGTTTTTTTCATGGTATGTGTAAATGAGCTTGGAAAATCAATTAACTCAGTATTTGCAGCGATTGCAGAGCGTTTGTAAATCTTCAGTTTGGCATCAATCGCCGAAAACATATTGTTTTGTGAGTTTTCGTTTTCGGCGCTTCCGAGTAGCATTACACCTCCTGCATTGAGCGCGTAATGAAACAAATTCATCAGTTTCTTCTGCAATTCGGCTTCCATGTAAATGAGTAAATTGCGGCAGAAAAGCAGATCCAGTTTAGTGAATGGTGGGTCTTTGATTACATTGTGCGGGGCAAAAACCACCATTTCGCGGATGGCAGTATTAACACGAAAACCGTTTTCATCTTTTACAAAAAACTGACTGAGCCTTTCGTGTGAAACATCGGCAGCAATATTGGCGCTGAAAATTCCTTTTCTGCCCAGCTCGATGGCATCGCTGTCGATATCGGTGGCAAATATCTGAAGTGTGAGATTCTTGTCCTGTTTTACTTTTTCATAAGCTTCTTTAAAAACAATTGCCAGCGAGTATGCTTCTTCGCCTGTGGAACAGCCCGTAATCCAGGCACGAAAAACATGTCCGTTGGGCGCATCATTAAACAAAGCGGGCAGCACATTTTCTTTTAGTTTTTCCCACACAGCAACATCCCTGAAAAAGTTGGTTACACCAATCAACAACTCTTTAAAAAGTATTTCCAATTCTTTGGGATTTTGCTGTAAAAACCTTACGTAATGTGAAATTCTATCAAGTTGATGCACGTTCATGCGCCGTTCGATACGGCGGAACAAGGTATTTTTTTTATACAACGAAAAGTCGTGTCCGGTTTGTGCCCGTAGTAAAATCACAATTTTTTCGAGATTGCCTTTGCTTTTAACATCTATTTCTGTTTTCTGTAAAATGGCCGGGCTTAGTTTAAGAAAAGCAATCAGTTTTTCCGGCAGTTCCTTGGCCGGAGCGCGAATATCCACAACCACCGCGTTTATTGCACTGTTCGGCATGCTATCGAATTTTGCATTCGCAGGATCCTGCACCGCTACAATACCGTTTTTTTCTTTGATTGCTTTCAGTCCCAGACTGCCGTCGCTGCCCATGCCCGAAAGAATAATGCCAATGCTGTTTTCGTGCTGGTCGGCGGCAAGCGAACGGAAAAAATAATCGATCGGGAGCCTTAAACCCCGCAATTCGATAGGTTCAAATAAAAACAAATGGCCGTTTAAAACAGACATGCTTTTGTTGGGCGGAATTACATACACATGATTGGACTTCACCTGCAGATTGTCGGTTGCCTGCAACACTTTCATCCGGGTTGTACGTTGCAAAAGTTCGGGCATAATGCCAACATAGCTGGGGTCGAGATGTTGAATAACCACATAGGCAATTCCGCTGTTTACAGGCACATTTGTAAAAAAATGTTCCAATGCCTCCAGTCCGCCTGCGGAAGCGCCGATACCTGCAATCGGGAAGCCAACAGCTTTTGAAATTTGCAGTTCCGATGGTTTTGAAACCTGATTTTCTTTTTTGGCAGTTGGTTTTTTCATTTTCTTAATCATCTGTATTTTGTTTTCCTAGTTCAAAGGTACAGTTTTTTAACACTGGCTATAACGTTCAGCGTTTTGTCCACCATCCCCCAAACCGGGGGTTCAAAGATAGAAATAGAAGTTTAAGATTCGGAAACAATTTATGAAAGAAAAAATAAGGTGGATAATGGATATAACGAAGTTGGACTGAGATACTTAATGTCGCCTGCTATTATGTATTTTACTCTTCTTTTATAAAGTAGAGTTTATTGTCTTCAACCAAATACATCATAGGAGCAATTACTATTTTGGGATAACGATGCCGGAGTCGTTTGGTCTCACTTAGTGTAAAATCGATCTCGTTACCGATTTCAAACATTGGTGCAAAGTTCATAAAATGCTGTTCTGCTGTTTCCTTTTCCCAACCCGCTGTTTCCACAAGTCCGTTTATAAATTGTGTCTTGCGTGAAATCAGATTTACCATTCCACAGTTGTTGTGCCCAATGAGCGCAATGTGTTTGATGCCTCCGACAGCGATCGCATAAGAAACCTTAAATTCACTATACCGAAGGTTAGCTCCGCCCGCCCGGATAATAAAAGAAAAGTTGTCGGGTATGTGCAAATGTTTTCTGTTGTCCATGCACATTCCTATTAAGAGTTGTGCCTTGTCGTAAGTGGCAAATGTCCGGTACAGATTGTGATATTCCAGGAGTAACCCGATAGGAGTATTCTGATAAAAAGTCGGTATGTTATCCTTCGATTGTATTGGCAGAAGTCGTTTCATAGGACATGGCGTCTTTAATGGTTAAATTTAATCGTTTGTATTTCAGACAAAAACATATTTATTTTCCGGAATTGGCAGGCTATCATTGATAGCTGACCTGTTTATTAATATTAAACAGATGGTAAAACTAATAAACTTTACAGATTTTCAAAGGATGAGTTTATTCCCAGGATGATTTTAATTTCCTCCAAACTTATAGAAAAAAATCCTGCACAAGATAAAAATCACCCAAACAAAAATTTCGTTGGGAATCCAAATTGTGATTGTGAGGCAGTTTTTGAATTTGCTGTAAAAGCCGGGAAAAACGGTTTTACGGTTTAATCGATAGCCACAAAATCCTCCTTGGTCACGCCACAAATCAGGCAGTTCCGGTTTTCAGGAATATCTTCAAAGGCAGTTCAGGGTTTGATTCCTGCCGGGAGGTCGCCATCGGCGGGATCATCAACATGGCCGCAAAGGATGCAGCGGTATTTCCGGTAGTATTTTTATTCGCAACAATACAAATCGTTACAGGGATCCAAATCGTTCACTTCATGCTCCAATTTTAATGGACTTTGTTTTCGTTGGGTTTACTGGCTATCAGGCGAGTTTAATAGTCTGATTGAGCAATTCAACGTTAAAAATAACTTTTGCATTCAATGCTTTAAATACTTTAATTATTGTATCAAACCTTGCGTCTGTCAGGCTGTTTTCGATTTTGGAAATTTGCGCCTTTTTTACACCAACCAAATGCCCAAGTTGTTCCTGAGTTAAATGACGCTCTTTTCTTGCTTTTTTGATTGCTTCACCAAGCAAATCAAGCCTTAGCTCGTTCTCAAATTCTTCTCGTTTTGGCGTTCCTGTTTTACCGATATGTTTGTCGATCATTTCATCCAAACTGTATGTTTTCATGGCTTTCATTTTCAGATTATTCAACTTTTTTGTTCGAAATAAATTTTCCTCAACCGCTCTGCTTTTTCCAACTCAACTACTGGTATTTTGTCTGTTTTTTTGATTAATCCATGGGTTGAGATCACAACTGTTTCTGCATTCCCTGCCTTATCCCAAAAGGCAAAAAGCCGGTAATGTGTTTTATTATACAAAGTCCGAAATTCCCAAATTTCAGCGGTCAACTTTTTGAATAATTCCTTATTATTTGGTCACCTGAGCTTTTCTAATGTTATAGTAAATCTTTTCTCTCACCTTTTCATCAAGGCTGTCCATAAATTCAGCAGCTTCTTCTAAAAACCGGACTTGAAATTTTTCGGTCATATTGTAAAAGTTCTGGCAAAGATAAAGTATCGTTATCAGGAAACAAATATTTTTTATGATTCACCATTTAATGCCATTGTATTACTTAAATTAGTGAAACAACCACGAAAAGTAATTTCCGATTTAAAAGATATTAATGTCTTTTATCCTTAGATGAACAGGCAATTTTAATCGATTGACACAAAATCTTCCTTGGTTACTCCACAAATCGGGCAGGTCCAGTTTTCGGGAATATCTTCAAAGGCAGTTCCTGGTTTGATTCCTGCCGGGAGGTCGCCCTCGGCGGGATCATAAATATGGCCGCAAACAATGCAGCGGTATTTCCGCCAGTCTTTGTCATCAGCTTTTGGCGCAGGGACCTCGGTTTTTGGTTTGCTTTCCTCTGTTTTATTGTCGGCAAGTTTGTCTTTTTCGATGTAGGTTGGCGAATTGACCGGAGAAACTCCTTTAATATTATTGCGGTAATGATCGTAGGTAAGCGGTTTTGAAGTGTCATCGGTTACTTCGGCATCAACCACTTTGCCGATAAAAATAACGTGGGTTCCAATTTCGTGGGTTTCTTCAACTTCGCAATCGTACCATGCAATGGTTTTATCCAAAACAATGGGTGCGCCGGTTTTCCGGGTTATGAAGCTGGTGTTTTTGAATTTATCAACTTCGCGCCCGCTTTTAAAACCCCAGGGTCCAACAAATTCAAGGTTTACGTCCTGTTGAAGCACCGAAATCGAAAAAACACCGCTTTTCTTAATAAAGTCGGTAGTCAGGTTTTTCTGATGGGTGGCAATGGCGATTCTCGGAGGCTCGGCTGTAACCTGGAAAACAGTGTTTGAGATATGTCCGTTTAGTTTTTCGCCGTCTTTTGAGCTGATGATGTACAGCCCGTAGGTAAGTTTGAAAAATGCTTTATAATCCATGAGAGATAATTTTATGTGTGAATTTTGGCTGTAAATTTACTGCAATCTTTATAAAGATGAATGGTTTCTGAAATCAAAATATTGATCCGGACAGCCATAATTTCAAAATCATCAAAATGTTGGGTAGGTTTTTTGATTTTATTGAATTTGAAACAGTAGTGTCCGGTAAAATTTAAATTTATAGATTATTTGAAATTAGATTCCTCTCCGTCGGTTGGCGGATTGGAATGACAAGCATTTACGTTGTTTAGGGTGGAGGTTGGTGGTGGCGAAGCCGCCACCAACCTCCACCCTCCCAAAATACTCCAAATAGCTTGTCATTTCGACCGTAGGGAGAAATCCAAAAAGTTTAACCGGACACCAATGAATTTGATACAAGCATTGGCTTTTCCTGCATCAAACCAGTTAACTTTGCCACTTCTTTAAAAACATCAAAAATGAACGAACCAAAAAATATCGGGGGATTTCTCGAAAGCTTCGAAAGCAGTTTTAGCGATGGATCCTTTATTAAACTGACGCTTGGGAAAAAGGCGTCAAAGTCGTCAACACTGAATAATGTTTATTTCAGGCCGGTTTTGATAAAGAATGAAAAACTGCTTTCGGTGGTTTTCCGTCATCAAACCAGCGATATCACCAAAAATCTCAGCCTCACCGAAGGGATTATTTTTCTTAAAGAAAATGTTGGAACGGCGTTTTTAACCGCTTCACTTTTTACCTCAAAGGAAGATATTCAGATTTTATTCAACAAAAAACGGGAAGCCCGAATTTTCACAAGTAAGCCCAGTTTGACTGCTTTGCAGGAATTTGAGCATGATAAGATCAAGCACCGGCTCATAAAAACCGAAGGAAGTATCTATCTCCAAAAGCTGGGATTAATTAGCAGTGATGGCAAAATCATAGCCTCGATGAACGATAAATTCCGTCAGATCGACAAATACATCGAAATCATCGACAGCAATCTTAAAGAAAACAAACCCGACAAGCTATTTACCATCATCGACATGGGCAGCGGAAAAGGCTATCTCACTTTTGCCTTGTACGACCATCTGGCAAATAATCTTAAAATTCCTGTAAGGATTACCGGCGTTGAGATGCGCCAGAATCTGGTTGACCTCTGCAATAAAATTGCCCGCGAATCAGGTTTTGAAGGACTTTCGTTTGTTCAGGGAAATATCGGTGATTACAATATCGAACAAATCGATATGCTCATCGCCCTTCATGCCTGCGATACAGCCACCGACGATGCCATTTTCAAAGGAATTACGGCTGATGCCGGATACATCATTTGCGCGCCCTGCTGCCACAAACAAATCCGTAAAGAGATGAATCCTGAAAATGAAATGAAGCCCATCCTGAAGCATGGGATTTTTATGGAGCGTCAGGCCGAAATGCTCACCGACGGTCTACGCGCGCTCATCCTCGAAAAACATGGTTATCAAACCAAAGCCTTCGAGTTTATCTCGACAAATCATACGCCCAAAAATGTGATGATCGTTGGCCGGAAAAGCCAGGTTAAACCTGATGTCGAAAAGATTGCAGGCCAGATTCACCAGATCAAAAAAGCATTCGGCATCGAAAAGCATTATCTGGAGGAATTACTGGATAAAAACGAAGTTGCCAGTCGCCAGTAGGCAGTCGCCAGTAGGCAGTCTGTCAAACTGGCGACTGGCGACTGGCAACTGCCAACTGCCAACTGCCAACTTAAGACTTACACCTTATCACTTATGCCTAATGAATATTTAGCAGCTTTCTAAATTGTGAATTGATTAACAAAAAACAGCGAGTTCCTTAGTCCGCCTCGATATTCTTTTTACTTTAGCACCCAAAATAAATTTAATCATTTAAATCGGGATGTTATGTTAGATATTGATTGGAAAAGCCTGCCATTCGGCTATTTCAAAACCGACTACAACCTTCGTTGCTATTATCGCGACGGAAAATGGGGCGAAATGGAAGTCTCATCATCAGAGTACATTAATATGCACATGGCTGCAACTTGCTTGCATTACGGCCAGGAGGCTTTCGAAGGAATGAAGGCATTTAGAGGTAAAGATGGAAAGGTACGCGTTTTCAGATGGGAAGAAAATGCAAAACGTATGCAGAGTTCGGCCGAAGGCGTGATGATGGCCAAAGTTCCCTTTGAAATTTTCAAGGAAGCGGTTTTCAAAACAGTAAAATTGAACGAGAAGTACGTCCCACCGTTTGGATTGGGCGCCTCGTTGTACATCCGCCCGTTGCTCATCGGAAGTGGTGCCGAAGTAGGAGTGAAGCCCGCTAAAGAATATTTGTTTATGGTTTTTGTGGGTCCAGTTGGCCCCTATTTTAAAGAAGGCTTCAGCCCGGTTTCGATGCAGATTGTAAAAGATTACGACAGAGCAGCGCCTCATGGTACCGGACATATTAAAGTTGGGGGCAACTATGCCGCCAGTCTGAGGGCTTTAACCAGAGGCCACGAAGAAGGATTTTCATCGGTGATCTTCCTTAATTCGGGCGACCGCCGTTTTATTGATGAAGCT
>CAJATL010000075.1 GCA_903944895.1 uncultured Bacteroidota bacterium | reverse complement strand
GGTGATGACGTTAAGGGCGTTTGGCTTAACGAAGACAAGGATGCTCATATTCAGGTGGAGAACCGTGATGGCAAGTATTTCGGAAAAATTATCTGGCTCAAGGAACCCAACGAACTCGATGGAAAAGCCAAACTTGATGATGAAAATCCGGACATACAACTTCAAAAACGCCCGGTGATGGGGCTTCAGTTGCTCTCAGATTTTGTTTTTGATGGCGATGATGAATGGGAAGACGGCGAAATTTACGATCCCAAAAGTGGCAAGACGTACAGTTGCTATATGGAATTTGAGGATGATGCAAAAAGCAAACTCAAAGTTCGCGGTTACATTGGCGTGTCGCTGATAGGGAAAACAACCTACTGGACGAGAGTGAACTAAAGATTTTCTTTCGATAAATCGAAAACCCTCAAAGATTCATGCTTTGAGGGTTTTTTATTTTCTATCACGGTGATTATAAACCTACCGGGTTTCTAATCATATTATCTGCTTGGCTTTATTCCCGCAGAAAAAAGTACTTACAATCCCGAAAGAATAATTTCTTTGACTTTTTGATGAAGATTGGCTTTTTCGATCTCCGAAAGGGTCGAAACATCAATTGCGGGATGAATGGTGAGTTTTATTTTTGAGCCTGTCAGGATTCCCCTTTCTTCGACAACCTTGTACGATCCGCTTATCGAAACCGGCACTGCCAGGGCATTTGCGCCAGTTACAAGTTTGAAACTGCCTGGCCTGAAGTTCCCCATATTGGCATTTCGGCTGCGTGTGCCTTCAGGAAAAATGACCATTGGGTGTCCTTTTTCGATCTGATGTATCCCTTTTTCGATGGTATGCAGCGAGTTTCGGAGGTTTTTCCTGTCGATTAAAACGCAACCCAAAACTCCCATCCAGATGTTGAGGAATGGAATTCGTCCGAGTTCCTTTTTTGCTATAAAACCCACTGTTTTAGGAATGTATCCAACAATAATCGGAATATCGGCCAAACCCTGATGATTGCTGATAAAACAAAGATTATTGGATTTGGGAAGGTTTTCGATACCCTGAACATCTACTCTTATCCCGAAAGTAAAAAGCAGATTCCTTGATAAAAAGGCACCAAGAATGTGAATGTAATGATCTGAGCGTTTCTTCCCGCCAAACCAGTAAACCGGCACTGCGGTGAGCAGCAGAAATGGCGAGATTAACGCAATCAGCAAAACATGGGATACAAAAGCAATATTTATCAGTCTGAATTTAAAAGCCATTGAAGCGTATTTTTTACTTTAAAAATAGTCGGCAAATGTAACGAATTAAAAAATTGATGGTTACAATGTTTTAATCAAAAAATTGCTGTTGCTTTTCCGTTGAAACATTGTTTTCTCCGCAACTCCAGTCGGAAATTGTCTGAACCGAAATTTGATAATCATTTTCAGGTTCCGATTTTAAATTATATTTGTCGCATCTAACTATCAAAAAAAAACTTTACAGTAATGGCCAAACAACCCAGACTTACTTTCTGGCAAATCTGGAACATGAGTTTCGGATTTTTGGGCATCCAGTTTGGATTTGCCCTTCAAAATGCCAACGCCTCCCGAATTTTACAAACCTTTGGTGCCGAAGTGGAGCACCTTTCATGGTTTTGGCTGGTGGCGCCCATCACCGGAATGATCGTTCAACCGATCATCGGCTATTTCAGCGACCGCACCTGGAACCGCCTTGGCCGCAGAAGACCGTACTTTCTCGCGGGCGCCCTGCTCACAAGCACTGCCTTGATTTTGATGCCTAACGCACCTTCACTGGCTAATTTTATTGCACCCATGTTTATTGGCGGCGGTTTGCTCATGATTATGGATGCTTCCATCAACATTTCGATGGAACCTTTCAGGGCACTGGTTGCAGATAAACTGCCTCCGGAGCAGCACACTCTTGGCTTTTCGATGCAGACATTGCTGATCGGGATAGGTGCCGTGGTTGGTTCATGGCTGCCCTATATTTTGGGAAACTGGCTTGGAGTTTCAAAAGAAGCATCTGGTGCAGGTCTGATCGCTCCCAATGTGGTGTATTCATTTTACTTTGGCGCAGCCGTTTTAATCTCAGCAATTGTTTGGACTGTGGTGACAACCAAAGAATATCCACCCGAGTTTTATGACGATGAAAAAACTGAAAGCCTCGAAAAGAAAAAGTTTAAAATCCCAACAGCCATGTGGCAGTTGCTTTTGGTGCAGTTTTTCTCCTGGTTCGCCTTGTTTTCGATGTGGGTTTACACAACGCCGGCTATTGCACGACATTTTTTTAATGCCACCGATCCGGCTTCCGCAGGTTATCAGGAGGCAGGAGACTGGGTTGGAATTTTATTCGGGATTTATAATGGCGTTTCTGCAATCATCGCACTTTTACTTCCTAAAGTTGCAAAAATCATCGGACGCAAACCAACTCACGCACTCGCGCTAACTCTTGGTGGACTTTCGTTTCTCTCGTTTTTGTTGTTCAACGATTACCACTACCTCATTATCCCGATGATCGGAATAGGAATTGCCTGGGGCAGCATCCTGGCCATGCCTTATGCCATGCTGGCCAATTCGATCCCCCCCAAACAAATGGGCGTATTTATGGGACTTTTCAATATGTCGATTACCATCCCACAAATTGTAAACGGGATTTTTGGGGGTTTTATCCTGCATTATCTTTTTAATGATGATCCGCTGAATTCGCTGATTATGGCCGGAGTTTTTATGATTTTCGGAGCAGGCGCAACATTCCTGGTAAAAGATACTGTAAATCGTTGATGATTATTGAGCAGAACTATTGTTTTCAGAATCAAATGAAGAACATCTATTACAGAATCTCAATTTCCTGATCATAAATTCCACTAAGAAACATTGATTTTGCAAAGTCCATTTTGCATTATAAAGCTATTTTTGCAAAATTCATTTTGCAAAATATCTTATTAAATTCATGGTAACTAAAGCATTAATAGATCCGAAAAGTATTGTGGTTGTTGGAGGTTCCAACGACATCACCAAGCCTGGTGGCAAAATCCTCAAAAACCTGATTGATGGGAATTTCAATGGTGATCTTTTCGTAACCAATCCAAAAGAAACGCTGGTTCAGGGAATCACAAGTTTTATCAATCCCGCCGATTTGCCCAAAGTTGATCTGGCCATCATCGCCATAGCCGCCAAATACGTGCCGGCAACCGTAAAGATGCTTGCTCACGAAAAGGAAACCCGCGCTTTTATTATTCTTTCGGCCGGTTTTAGCGAAGAAAGCACCGAAGGTAAAATCATCGAAAATGAGGTTGTGAAGACGGTTAACGAAGTCGGCGGATCGCTTATCGGGCCAAATTGCATCGGTGTGATGACGCCCAATTATAACGGCGTTTTTACGCTTCCCACCCCAAAACTTGAGCCGACGGGCATCGATTTTATTTCGGGTTCTGGTGCAACTGCCGTTTTTATTATGGAGTCGGCCATCCCGAAAGGATTGACTTTTAACAGCGTTTTTTCGGTGGGCAACAGCGCACAAATGGGCGTTGAAGAGATTCTCGGATATTTCGATGAAACTTTCGACCCCGAAACGAGTTCAAGGGTAAAATTGCTTTATATCGAAACGGTTAACCAGCCCCAGAAACTTCTGAAACACGCTTCATCTTTAATCAGGAAAGGCTGCAGGATTGCCGCTATCAAGGCCGGATCGTCGGAAGCCGGGAGCCGGGCTGCCTCATCGCACACGGGCGCTTTGGCCAGCTCCGACAGCGCAGTGGATGCACTTTTCCGTAAAGCCGGCATTGTCCGTTGTTATGGCCGCGAAGATTTGATTGCCGTGGCTTCGGTTTTTATGTATCCAAAACTGAAAGGACCAAATATTGCCATCGTCACCCATGCCGGCGGACCTGCCGTGATGCTCACCGATGCTTTGTCGAACGGGGGTTTGAAGGTTCCGCATATCGAAAATGAAGCAACAAAAGAGCTGCTCACCAAACTTTATCCTGGCTCTTCGGTGGCAAACCCGATTGATTTTCTCGCTACCGGCACTGCCGAACAACTTGGAAATATTATTGATGCCGTTGAAGATAAATTTGATGAAATTGATGGGATGGTCGTGATTTTTGGAACTCCCGGACTGGTCAAAGTTTTTGATGCTTACCAGGTTTTGGATGAAAAAATGAAGACTGCCAAAAAACCCATTTACCCGGTTTTGCCTTCCATTTTGACGGCCAAAGAAGAAGTTGCCGAATTTCTATCGAAAGGCCGGGTTAATTTTCCCGACGAGGCCACCCTTGGAAACGCTTTGTGCCGGGTTTTCCATACCTTGCCTCCTGCAAGTGAAATTGTTGATTTTCCTGAAATGGATATTCCAAAAATCAGAAAAATCATAGAATCGAATATTTCGGGTTACCTGCTGCCTGACGACGTTCAGGGTTTGCTCGATGCAGCCCGTATTCCCAGGGCCGGCGAAGCTGTGGCAACATCTGCTGCTGAGGCCGCCGAAAAAGCTGCCATACTTGGTTTCCCGGTGGTAATGAAAGTGGTTGGCCCGGTTCATAAATCGGATGTTGGAGGTGTAGTTTTGGATGTTAAAGACGCCGAAACAGTGATTCGCGAATTTGAAAGGATGATCCAAATCAAAGATACTACGGCAATCCTTTTACAGCCGATGCTTTCGGGCACTGAGCTTTTTGCCGGCGCTAAATTCGAGCCTAAGTTCGGACATTTGGTGCTTTGTGGATTGGGTGGTATTTTCATCGAGGTACTCAAGGATGTAAGTACAAGTTTAACTCCATTTTCTAAAGATGAAGCTTTACGGATGATCAGAAATCTGAAGAGTTATAAAATTATTCAGGGTGTGAGGGGCAAAGCAGGGATTAATGAAGCGATGTTTGCTGAGATCATTTTCAGGCTTTCGGCTTTGGTTAATGCTGCTCCCGAAATTATCGAAATGGACCTGAACCCATTGCTCGGAAAAGTTGATGAAGTGGTAGCTGTGGATGCCAGAATCCGGATCGAAAAAATTTGATAGTTTGTCTAAACCTGCCAGGTCCGATAGCTATCGGGATAAAACCTGTGAGGTTTTTAGATAAATGACCATTTCTGTTTTATCACAAAATTATTAATCATGTTAACCATTTCAGCCCTCATCATTTCAATAATACTGCAGATCGTTGCAACCATCGTTATCATCAGCCTCATTAAAGTTACCCGTTTTAATGTTAGCTGGATTTTGCTGTCGATTGGTTTTATATTTATGGCAATCAGACGGTTGATTGAGTTTTTGCCCTTCACGGGATTTGAATTGTCCCGGTTTGTGATCAGCATCAATAACTGGTTGGGAATATTGATTTCGGTGCTGATTGTTGTTGGCGTTTTCTATATCAAAAAAATCTTTAAAGAACTGCAAAAAGCCGAAGAAGCCAGGCTGATCATGGAAAAGCGCGTATTGAATGCCGTGATTAATACCGAAGAAAGCGAACGTAAAAGGTTTGCAAAAGATCTTCATGATGGCCTGGGACCTTTGCTTTCGTCGGTTAAAATGTCGTTTTCGGCAGTTGAAGTCAAGGACAACAACAGCGATCAAAAGGCCATTCTTAGCAGTGCCAAACAAGCGATCAATGAAGCCATCAGTAGCCTCAAGGAAATTTCTAATAATCTTAGCCCGCATATTCTCGATAATTTTGGGTTGGCTAGTGCTATCCGTTCTTTCACCAACAAAATTGACCAAACCGGCAAGATAAAAATTGAATTCCGTTCGAATATCCAGGAAAAACGATACACCGGAAATACCGAAGTTATCCTTTATCGTGCTATTTGCGAATTGATTACCAATACGCTGAAGCATGCAAAGGCAAAAAAAATACTCATCAGCCTTGATGAAGAAGACAGCAAACTGAAAGTTCTTTATCAGGACGATGGCAGAGGTTTCGACTATAACCAGGTGCTGCTCAACGAAACCGGCGGAATGGGACTTCCAAATATTCGCTCACGGATCAACTCGATAAATGGTAACTTTGCCGTTGATAGTTTGCCCGGCGAAGGCGTTGTGGTAACTATCGGAGTAAGCGTTTAAACTTTTGGCTATGGGAAAATTTAATCTGATCATTGTTGACGACCATTCCCTTTTCAGGGATGGGTTAAAATTACTGCTTAAGAACTATTTTCCCGAAATTAGCATCAGTGAGGCTTCCGACGGGCAACAGTTTTTAAATATGCTTGCTTCCGCCAATCCCGACATTGTTTTGATCGACATCAACATGCCAGTAATGGATGGCATCGAAGCAACAAAAAGGGCCATATCTTCAAACCCCGACCTGAAAATTATTGCATTGTCGATGTTTGGCGATGAGGCCTATTACTACAAGATGATTGATGCAGGTGTGAAGGGATTTTTACTTAAAAATTCAGAAATCAACGAAGTCACCGAAGCCATCGAAGCAGTTTTGGAGGGCGACAATTATTTCTCTAAAGAACTGCTTTACAATGTTGTAAAAAACATGCGCTCTTCGGGCATGTTTGCCGATAATAAAATTGACCTGTCCGACCGTGAAATCGAGATTCTCGAATTGATCTGCCAGGGATTTTCCAACCAGGAAATCGGCGAAAAACTCTTCATCAGCAAGCGCACCGTCGACAAACACCGCGCAAATATTCTCACCAAAACAAACTCACGCAACTCGGCCCAACTGGTGATGAACGCCATTAAAAACAAATGGATTCTGGTTTAGAAAGCCAGAGCTGAAACTTCCTAATACGCATTTATACCCATTTTCAAATTACGCCCTTATCTTTTATTTTTGGGCATAAGTGGGGTTTCCAATCAGTCGGGTTCCAAATACTTTTGTTCCGTGAAGAACTTTGCCTTTAAACGCTGTTTTTCAGGATCAATCTAAGGGACGAAATCGTTTAATTTAAAATTATGATAACGAAAAAATTCAAAATAGCGGCAGCCATTATGCTGTTACTTGCTGCGATAACCGGCATTTTCCAGAGTTGTGGAAGCCCTTCGGCAAATCAGCAAAAAGAAGGTGGACAACTGAGTGGAAATATATCAATTTCGGGTGCTTTTGCACTTTATCCGCTGACGGTGAAATGGGCTGAAGAATTTCAGAAGGTTAATCCGGGTGTGAGAATCGACATCAGCGCAGGTGGTGCTGGAAAAGGTATGGCCGATGCCCTTTCGGGGATGATCGACCTGGGCATGTTTTCGAGAGGTGTGAGCCAGGCTGAAGCCGACAAAGGAGCCTGGTGGATTGCCGTTACCAAAGATGCAGTTTTACCAACCATTAATGCCCAAAACCCGCATTTAAAGCTGATTAAAGAAAAAGGGCTTTCACGTGAGACTTTTGTTGATGTTTTTCTTACCCAAAAAATAAAAACCTGGGGTGAGGCTCTTGGGGAGCCCGGAATTACCGATGCCATTAATGTTTATACCCGTTCCGATGCCTGCGGCGCTGCGCAGATGTGGGGAGAATATCTCGGAAAAGATCAGGAAAGCCTTCAGGGAATCGGCGTTTTTGGTGATCCCGGAATTGCAAGTGCTGTAAAAGGCGATGCTGCCGGTCTGGGATTCAACAATGTGATTTATGCCTATGATGTGAACAGCCGCAAAAAATACGACGGTCTCGAAGTGTTGCCGGTAGATGTAAATAACAACGGTAAAATCGATCCCGAAGAAAATTTCTACAACACCCTCGACGAAATTATGGCGGCGATTCGTGATGGGAAATATCCTTCACCTCCCTCCCGTGATCTGTATTTTGTTTCGCGGGGTGTGCCTCAAAATCCTGTTGTTGTAACCTTTTTAAAATGGATTTTAACCGACGGGCAGAAATTTGTAAACGAAGCAGGCTATGTGCAGCTTTCGCCAGAAAAAGTTACCGGCGAACTTGAAAAATTTAATTGATTTAGGATTTTAGATTTAGGATTTCAATCATAAATCTAAAATCATCAATCATAAAACATCAATCATAAAGGTATAAAGCGTGAAGTTTCGAAGGATTCAGATAGGTCGTCATCTCAGGGATAAGTTTCATGGAAGCTGGATGGTGATTAGTCTTGTGCTGGTGATGAGCAGCCCTGTTTTTTTATTTGTGGGCCTTTCGGTGAAATCCTGGT
The DNA here is from genome assembly GCA_903944895.1 of uncultured Bacteroidota bacterium. Classification (GTDB taxonomy): domain Bacteria; phylum Bacteroidota; class Bacteroidia; order Bacteroidales; family 4484-276; genus CAJATL01. The sequence continues at coordinate 38,620 of CAJATL010000075.1, read as the reverse complement.
TGCTTTTGGAGGAGAATTCGATTTTTCACCTTTTGTTATCCAAAGAATGGAAACCTTTGTCGGGGCAATTTGGTTTTTATCCGTTTATCATTTCATCGGTTTGGGTTACGGTGGTGGCTTTGTTGATTTCGGCGCCAATTTGCCTGCTCACGTCGATCCATCTTACCCAATATGCCAAAAAGTGGGTGCTCAAAATCATGCATCCCATTATTGATATTCTGGCTGGAATACCTTCGGTAATTTATGGAGTATGGGGAATTTTAGTAGTGGTTCCGGCGATTTCAAATTATGTTGGACCATTTCTGGGAAAACAGGTTTCGGGATACTCCATCCTTGCCGGAGCTATTGTGCTTTCGATTATGATTATCCCTTTTATCCTGAATATTTTAATCGAAATTTTCAGAAATATCCCCACCGAACTCAGTGAAGCATCGCTTTCGCTGGGCGCAAGCAAATGGCAAACCATCAAGTTTGTTCTGGTAAAAAGGGCAATGCCTGGAATTATCTCAGCGCTGGGCTTAGGGATGTCGCGGGCATTTGGCGAAACCATCGCCGTTTTGATGGTGGTTGGAAATGTCACAAAAATCCCCACCGGACTTTTCCAGCCCGGTTACCCATTGCCTGCGCTTATCGCCAACAATTATGGCGAAATGCTCTCGATACCATTGTACGACTCGGCTTTGATGCTTGCCGCATTAATCCTTTTTGTGGTGGTCATGTTGTTCAACTTTGCTTCAAGGCTTGTGATTATCGAATCAGAAAAACATGCGTAAAGAATGAATATCAAGAAAATTGAAGAAAGGTTTTTCAGAGTACTGATGTTTTGCTCAACAGTGATTATTGCCACAACGCTGATGTTAATTATTTTCAGTATTCTCTACAAAGGCCTTCCGTCGGTATCTTGGGAAATGCTTACCAGCACGCCCAAAGGTGGTTTTTATTTTGGAAAAGGCGGAGGAGTTCTCAACGCCATCATTGGTTCATTGTATCTTTCGCTGGGCGCAACATTCCTGGCTTTTCTGTTTGGGTTGCCGCTGGCACTTTATATGAATGTTCATCTGATAAAACATCAAAAACTGGTAAATGGAATACGGTTTGTGCTCGATTTGCTCTGGGGAGTGCCCTCGATTGTGTATGGTGCGTTTGGATTTACGATTATGATTTTTTTTGGAATCCGGGCTTCATTGCTGGCCGGGATTATTACGGTTACGCTTTTTATTATCCCCATTATGGTGCGGGGAATGGATGAAGTTTTAAAATCAGTTCCGCGCGGGCTTCTCGAATCGTCGCTTTCGCTGGGTTCGACTCAAGCCGAAACATCCTACCGGGTTTATTTAAAACAGTGCATCCCTGGCGTGATTACGGCAATTTTGTTATCCTTTGGCCGTGCCATCGGCGATGCAGCCTCAATCCTTTTTACCACCGGCTACACCGATTATATCCCCACAAGCCTTAACCAGCCTACAGCAACATTGCCGCTGGCTATATTTTTTCAGTTGAGTTCACCCATCGTCGAAGTTCAGAACAGGGCTTATGCATCGGCTGTAATTCTGGTTACAATCATTTTGATAATCAGTATTCTGGCAAGAGTTTTTTCGAGTAAATTCCATAAAAACAAGATTAATTTTTAATTCGATGGAAAATCCCAAAATAGCAATCAGCGACCTCAACCTATTCATTGGCAAACAACATATTCTTAAGAATATTAATGCTGAGATACCAAGTAAGAAGATTACGGTAATTCTGGGACCATCGGGCTGTGGAAAAACCACGCTGCTTAAAAGCTTAAACCGGCTTACCGACCTCAATACCGACGTTAAGGTCAGCGGTAGCATTATGATTGATAATGAAGATATTTTAACCACAAAAAGAGATATTACCGATATCCGTAAAAAGATGGGATTGCTCGCCCAGCGGCCATACCCGCTGCCCATGAATATTTACAACAACATTGCCTACGGCCTCCGCATCAGCGGACGAAAAAACAAGCGTTTCCTCGATAAACGTGTGGAACATTACCTGCGGCAGGTGAATTTATGGGAAGAAGTTAAAGACCGCTTGCGCGACCCGGCTGCGGCATTATCCATTGGTCAGCAGCAAAGGCTTTGTCTGGCAAGGGGTCTGGCCGTTGACCCTGATATTATCCTTGCCGATGAACCAACCTCGGCACTCGACCCGATTTCGAGCCAGACCATCGAGGAAAAATTTATCGAACTTAAAAACAATTATACCATCATTTTGGTAACTCACATTTTAAGACAGGCCAGGCGTATCGCCGACCATGTGATATTTATGTACCTGGGCGAAATTATCGAACAAGGTCCCGCCGCCCAAATATTTGAAAACCCGCAGGAGGAAAAAACCAAATCTTATTTTCAGGGAATGTTTTATTAAGAGGATTACAGAATTATTAAAGAATTAAAAGTTAAAATAAAATGAGAAAACTTATTATTACGATTTTGGCATCAGGGCTTTTCCCGATATTTGTTATGGCTCAATTTACTGTAAATGCAGAGCTTAGGCCACGTGCTGAGGTAAGAAAAGGATACAAAGCTTTGCCCGATAGTCTGAGTGTTCCATCATCAATTATCAGCCAGCGAACGCGTATTGGTTTTACCTATCAGAGCGAATGGCTCAAAACTTCCGTCACCATTCAGGATGCAAGGATTTGGGGAGACGAAAACACGTTCAACTCGACCGGAGTTTATGGCGATACGGCCAGTATTGACCTTTATGAAGGCTGGGTGGAACTTTCGTTTTTGAAAAATTCATCTGTAAAAATCGGAAGACAGGTTTTCGATTATGACGATACAAGGCTTCTTTCGACGCGCAATTGGGGACAGACCGGAATTACCTACGATGCCATCCTTTACAAGTATGCAAAAGACAGCTGGAATGTTGATGCTGCGATTTCGCTGAACAACAAGGTTGACAATACTTTTGGCAACAATTATCCTTCCGGAAAGATGAAAACACTTAATTTTATAAGGATCGCAAAAAAAATCAATCCGGACTTGCTGGTTTCCGTCATTGGAATTGGGTCGGGCTACACTGCCGACAGTAAATCGGAAACCATTTACATGCGCGGCTCTTACGGTTTATATGCCAACTATAAAAAAAGTCCGATAAACTTATGGACGTCATTTTATTATCAAAATGGCAAGAATAATAAAGGCTTTAAGGTAAGTGCGTGGAACTGGAATGTTTTCGGCGATTATTCATTTGGAAAACTGGGATTAAATGCAGGGTTAACCATTTTGTCTGGAGATAAAACAAATGATTCAGCCGATAAAGACCAACTTTTTGATTTACTCTACGGTAATCGTCATCGCTATTACGGTTTGATGGATTATTTTAACAATTTGCCCAAAGGCACGGCCAATGGCGGTTTAGTGGATGTTTTTGCAGGAATTAATTATCAGATTACGGAAAAAACGAAACTCTCGGCCGATTATCATTATTTTGCCCTTCAACAAACTACGGTAAATATTGCAGATGTTAATACTAAATTAGGTAGCCAGTTAGCTTCAGAAATTGACCTCTCCTTCCGAACAAATTTTAGTAAAGTCGTTTATTTGGAAGGCGGTTATTCGATGATGCTGCCAACTTCAAGCCTCGAAATCATTCAGGGAGTTGGTGAAGGAAACAGTAAGTTTGCTTATTGGGGATGGTTGATGCTGACCGTAAAACCTGAGATTTTCTCATCAAAATAAATCCAAAATTTGTTGTTTGATTGAGGTAAAATTCTTTCGCAACAGTGGTTTTTTTCAATTTATTCCGATTTGAGGTAAAATTTTGTGTTGTTACGATAACTTTGAGAAATCCAAAAACATTAAGCCGTTATTTTTGTTAATTATCCAAACATAAAGTTCGAAGATAAAGCTCTTCCGTTTTATCTTTGCTTAACTTAATTTCAGGATAATATCATTAATAAGGAGAAAAAATTATGGCTAAAGACTGGAAACAAATCAATTGGAGTGATCTCAACGAAAATATTTCAGACCATTTTAAGGTAGGTGAAGCCTTGTTGTTGCCATCATGGCGTGTTTATCATATTCCTTCTGATAAAGAAAAGGAAGAGATCGTTAAAACCGCTGATGTGATGGAAAAAATCCGGGCATTGTTTGGTACAGGCATATCAATACATTGCTGGATGCGTCCACTTCAGGCAAACGCTCCCGAAACACAGTATCACAACCAAAACTACAATGCCTTTGTAGGCTCTAAGTCAACGATGTCGGCGCATATTTTTGGCCGGGCTGTCGATTTTCATGTGAATGGCAAACAAGGTGCCGATCAATGTGTGCAGGTGAGGCAAACCATTCTGCCACATCTGGAAGAATGGAATATCAGGATGGAAGATATTGCCGGAGCATGGATTCATATCGACACTTACCCGGTTAAGTCGAGTCGTTTTTTTAAACCATAAACCTCACCGGGTTTCAGTTTTTTCATGCGTTTTTAGTTGTAAACTGGCTCCGGATTTTTGCCAGCATCCAACTGAGAACGCATTTTGTATTTTCGCATCATTCGACAGAAATTAGCTGATCAGCCTCATTTTGTTTCAACCTTTTAGCTTCCTTCTTGAATAATTGAGAATTTATTTTGCTTTTTTGTTTATTATCAATGCCGATAAGCATTTTTTTCTACTTTTGACTCATCAGAATTTTTGTGTTTCCAACGAAAGATTTTCTTTCGGTTTTAACTTTCTGATAGAAAGAACTAAAATTCAACTTTTAATTTAACAGTTCGTTTTATGGCAAAAGTAGTCGTTCTAGGTGCCGGGATTTCCGGCCACACTGCTGTAATGATTCTTCGCAAAAAGCTTGAGAAAAAGCACGAAGTAATCATGGTTAGCCCAAACAGCAATTACCAATGGATTCCTTCAAATATCTGGGTTGGAATCGGGCAAATGAAAACAAGCCAGGTGATTTTTCCGCTTGCGCCGGTTTATAAACGGAAAAATGTGACCTTTAAACAGGCGCTTGCAAAAACAATTTTCCCCGAAGGCGACGCAGCCTCGACAAAACCTTTTGTAGAAATCGAATTTGTTGAAGATGGCAAAAAAGGGCAGATCGAAAAAGTGGAATATGATTATCTGATCAACGCCACCGGCCCCAAACTCAATTTTGCGGCCACCGAAGGCCTTGGCCCCGATAAAAACTCACTTTCTGTTTGTACATTCGGCCATGCCGCCGATGCCTGGAGTAAACTTCAGGTTGCGCTGGATAAGATGGCCAAAGGCGAACGGCAGCGGTTTGTCATCGGAACTGGGCACCCGATGGCCACCTGTCAGGGTGCGGCTTTTGAGTATGCCCTCAACGTAGCTTTTGAAATCAATAAGCGTAAACTGATGCACCTGGCTGACATCACCTGGATAACCAACGAGTATGAGCTTGGCGATTTTGGAATGGGTGGTGCATTTATCAGAAAGGGCGGATACGTAACCTCGACCCGCATTTTTACCGAATCGATCATGTCGGAATATGGCATTAAATGGATTAAACGTGCCGGAGTGAAAAAGGTTGAACCCGGCGTTATTCATTACGAAACGCTCGATGGTGAAATGAGCGAAATAGGTTTTGATTTTGCCATGTTGATCCCTGCTTTTGCTGGTGTTGGCCTTACGGCGAAAAATAAAGCCGGTGAAGATATCTCTGCATCTGTTTTTGCTCCAAATGGGCTGATGAAAGTTGATGCCGATTATGTTCCCAAAGATTTCGAAAACTGGAGTATAAACGATTGGCCTTCGAAATACCAAAGCCCTCTATATGAAAATATTTTTGCCTGCGGAATTGCCTTCGCGCCACCGCATTCCATTTCCAAGCCGTTTAAAAGTAAAAATGGTAACCCGATTTTCCCAACGCCACCACGCACCGGGATGCCTTCGGGGGTTATGGGCAAAGTTGTTGCTTTAAATGTGGCCGAATCGGTAAAGGCCGGTAAAACAATAACTAACCATCGTGCCTCAATGGGTAGGATGGGTGCCGCCTGCATCGTATCTTCGGGTTATGGAATCCGCGACGGCATGGCAGCCACGATGACCGTTTATCCTGTTGTTCCGGATTTTGAGAAATATCCCGAATGGGGCCGCGACCTCAACTACACTGTGGGTGAACCCGGCCTTGCCGGCCACTGGATGAAGCTTTTTATGCACTACATGTTTATGTACAAAGCCAAAGCTTTGCCCGGATGGTCGCTGATTCCGGAGTAAGGAAGAGGGGAAGAATGGAAAAATGGAAGAATGGAAGACTGGAAGAATGGAAACCCGATAGCTATCTGGATTATCGGGGGGAAGAGTGGAAAAGAGGTAAAACATAAGAAATTGTTAAGACGAGAATTTCAATGACTGAAAGGTTGAATATTAATCGGGGGTATAAAAAATTGCGGGTTTGGCAGGATGCTGTCGAATTGTATGTTTTGAGTACCAAAGTATTGTCAACTTTTCCTTATGAGTTAAAAAAAATCACTGCAAATACAATGGATTCTGCTCATAGCATCAGCCGGAATATTGCGGAAGGGTATTGCCGGAGATCAATCAAAGAATACCTGAATTTTTTAAATATTGCCTTAGGTTCGAGTGGCGAATTTCATAGCTCCTTTGTTTGTTTTTTCAAAGCAAATCAAATTTCAGAGATTGATTTTGAATCGCTGGACCAGCTCCACTTTAAGATGGAAAATGAACTTCTGAAATTGATCAAATCAATTCAAATGAAAGTAAAGGATAACAACTGGCAGGACAATTTTGATAATGAGAAAAACAATTAACTATGATAGATTTATTCAAAATATCAACGCTTACCAATTGGCAAATCATTTTTCCAACGTTCCAACATTCCAACATTCCCCCCGATAGCTATCGGGGTTCCAACATTCCAACATTCCAACATTCCAACATTCCAAAATAAAAAATTAAATAACAAATAAATATTCAACAAAATGATCAACAAACCAACACCAAAAGGCTATAAAGATGAGGATTATCCTCCGGTACCAACGCGTACAAACAAGTTTATGCGGAAATTCTGGCCGTGGCAAATCATCAGGTTTTTCGTGCTAAACCTTAAAATTATGCGTATCATCGTTGGCGGACATTCGTAAGAATTTTTGAGTCTGATGAGATCCGTCAAAAAAGACATTAAGAATTAAAAAGACTGGCTAAAGCCTTGAATAACATGAATTTCAATTGCCCCAACCTTAAGTCGGGGCAATTGAAAAATAGTCAGTTACCGGGCTTTATCCCAAAATCATCTGTTTTAGACCGAACTTTTAGTTTAAAGAAAAACATCATAGCGAAATGAAAGCAAATCTACTGAAACCATTGTTATTTCTGGTTTTGACGATATTATTGGTTCAATGTTCAACCATCAGAACCGTTGATGTCGCCAGTGAAAAAGATGGCATCCTCAAAACTGACCGTGAGTTTTCGGACTATTCCTCAAAAAATGGGATGAAGAAAGCCTTTGAACTCTATGGAGACGAAAACCTGGTAATGCTTCGCGAAAATTCGATGCCCGTTGTCGGGAAAGTTGCTTTTAGCGATTTTTATAAAAATTTTGACGACTCTAAAATGACACTTGTCTGGGAGCCTTTGTTTGCAGAGGTTTCGACAAGTGGCGACCTCGGCTACAGTTATGGAATTTACACGATGACCATAAAATCGGATGGTCTGAAAACTGAAAAAGGAACTTACCTGTCCATCTGGAAAAAAGACAGCAGAGGAAACTGGAAATGTGTACTTGACACCGGCAATGAGGGACTTGGAGAATAGAATGAAATTAGCCGACAAATAAATCCGGACTAAAAACTGAATTGTTTTGGGTTAAAACCCGGAAACTATCTGGTTATCAATTGCCCCTTAAGGTTGAGGCAATTGATGTCCGTGATATTTAGTGCTTTATCCACAATGATAAAATTTGCAGAGCCTTTTTAGACTGGACTCAATAATCCAACATTTACTTACTCAGTAAGTACCCGCTATTCGCCCCTGTATTTTTATGTTATTTCCATCTTTTTGCCCCGATATTTTCAGGGTTTATGTTTATCTTTGCCTTGATATTTTCAGGATTTAGTATTTAATAATTTGATTGATAGCATGAAACGCACAATTGATTTTCATCTTGACAAGTGGATTACCTCTCCTCAGCGCAAAGTACTGCTTTTAAGAGGCGCCAGGCAAGTAGGGAAAACATGGTCTGTACGAAACCTGGCAGCGAAATTCAAATATTTCGTTGAAGTAAATTTTGAAGCCGATCGCTCGGTTCATCAGTTTTTTCGGGGTGATCTTGATCCTGCCGAAATTTGCGCCAACCTTGCTGCTTTTTATAAAACGCCCTTTAAAGATGGTGAAACCTTGCTGTTTTTTGATGAAATCCAGGCATGCTTGCCGGCCATTTCATCATTGAGATTTTTTCAGGAAAAACGCCCTGGTTTGCATCTTGTGGCCGCCGGCTCATTGCTCGAATTTGCCCTGAATGAACTGCCATCATTCGGAGTTGGCCGCATCCAGTTTCTTTTTCTGTATCCCATGTCGTTTAAAGAATTTTTGTTGGCAAATGACGAAACTGAACTCCTCGAAATGCTCCGGCAGGCAAACCCGGAAACACCCTTGCATGAGGTTTTCCATGAAAAATTAAAAAGGTACCTCAAAAAGTTTTTGTTTACCGGAGGACTGCCTGAAGTGGTGGATGCCTTTATCCACACCAACGATTTATACCAGGCCCAAATTATTCTCGACCGCCTGATTACAGGATTTGAAGATGATTTTGCAAAGTACAAAAACAGGATTCCGGCTTATCGCCTGAGGGAAGTATTTCAGGCTGTTGCTGCGCAATCGGGCAGCAAGTTTTCGTTTTCAAAATCGTCGGAGAAAATGAGCGTTGAGCAGGTAAAAGTTGCGCTCGAATTACTCGAAATGGCCGGACTTATTTACATGGTTAAACACAGCAGTGCCAACGGACTTCCGCTTGGCGCCGGTGTCAATCCTAAGATGTTCAAAGTGATTATGTTTGATCATGGTATTTTTCAGAGGGTTTTGGGATTAAAACTTTCGGAACATATTCTGGCTGAAGATTTTGAGGTCATCAACAAAGGATTTCTGGCAGAGCAATTTGCCGGAACCGAACTAATAAAATACAGCAACCCACAGTCGAAAACGCAGCTTTATTATTGGCATCGCGAAAAGCAGGGCAGCACGGCTGAAGTTGATTATGTAATTCAAAAATCTGAAAACCTGATTCCTGTTGAGGTGAAATCGGGAACACAAGGAAAAATGCAAAGCCTGTGGCAGTTTTTAAAAGAAAAAGAACTGCATCAGGGCCTCCGGATTTCATTAGAGAATTTTACACATTATCAGGGAGTTGATGTGTTTCCGTTGTATGCCATCGAAAATATTGTAAGTTGAAATTTTCGGCCGGCTAAATATAAAAATAGAAAATCCAATCAAGCAAAAAAGTTAACTGGAAATTTGTACTTGACAACGGCAATGAGGGACTTGGTGAATAGATTGAAATTTAACCGACAAATTATTCGTCCAGGCTTAATTTTAGCTGCACGCCCATGCTAAACGATTTCCTGTGGTAGGGCGTAATTCCGTGAATCGAAATTGCCTGTCGGTGTGCCAAAGTTGGGTAGCCTTTATTTTGTTTCCAGAAATATTCCGGGAATTCTTCATGAAGATTTTTCATAAACTCATCCCGATGGGTTTTGGCCAAAATTGAAGCCGCAGCGATGGCCATAAATTCCCCATCTCCACGGATAATGCACTGGTGTGCTATTCCGGGATAGGGTGTAAACCTGTTTCCATCTATCAACAACAACTCCGGAATTGTGGTAAGTTTGGCTATGGCACGATGCATCGCCAGGAAGGAAGCTTTCAAAATATTGATTTGGTCAATCGTTTCATGATCCACCGCGGCCACTGCCCAGGCCAGGGCTTCCTTTTCGATGATTGGGCGCAGCAGGTCGCGCTGTGATTCGTTCAGTTTTTTCGAATCATTCAGCAATTCGTTTTTAAAACCTTTGGACAAAATTACTGCCGCGGCAAATACTGGTCCTGCCAGGCAACCGCGTCCGGCTTCATCGCAGCCGGCTTCGACATATTTTCCCGAAAAGGAAGCTTTTAGCATTTTACTTAAGTGTCATGAATTTTCCTGTAAAAATCACCATCAAAATCAGCATGGTGATAATTTCTGGTAAAAGCATTCTTTTGGATTGCGAAAAGTAAGTTCCGAATATTGCCGAAACCGGGATGGCTGCAAGCGAAAGATGCATCCTGAAATTTTCGCCCGAATAAACCGACGAAACTGCAACGATGAATAAAAAGAATAATACCACGCGGTTTTTCTTTCGCAAATCACTGATGCTTTCGGCAATACCTTTGAGCATTCTGCTAAAAACAAGCAAAACCAAAAACGTAAGCAAGCCCCAGATAATAAAGGCGTAGGTATTGGTAGAAACGATTATAGGTTTGATTTCGTAAAAATTGGTTACATACTTTTGTAAAACCTCCAAAAGCTCGTCGGTGTAAAAATAATAGGTGCCCACAAAGAGGTATGGGATCAAAAATGCAAATATCGAAATCACCCACTCGCGCCAGGTAAAAATCTGGAATACGACAAAGCAGAGCCAGATAAAAACAATGAAAACAACAGCCGGAAAGTACAGGAGTGAAGCAATTCCCACGAGAAACGCGGCATCGAAAACCTGCCGGTAAGGTTCATGCTTGCCCAAAATATTCAGCATGGTATTTATGAGGATAATCATCAGAAAATTGACAATGATCATGATGTTTGGTCTTACAAGAATAGGAGTGCTGCTCATCAGCAGAATATAAAATGCCGCAACAAGCATCTGGTTGCGTTCGGCAAGCCGCTGGTTGTCGTGAATCTGATTGAAAACCAATGCCTGGAAAATCAATAAACCAATGGAAAGAATAACGGTAATCAGCGGAAAACCGGTAAAAATCTTGTCAAGCCAGGCGGCACCGGTATTTTGCAGTGCTAAATTGATTTTTACAGGATTTATTAAAACATCTATCCAGAGCGCAAAAGCGAGGATAAAAAATAGCAGGTATTGTAAAAAATATTTCGATCGAAAAATGCGGATTAACATAAACAGGTTTTTTTACGAAACGATGAGGATTCGTGTTGGTTAAGCGAATTTATAAAAGATCATTTCCAAGGTCGCTGCGATAGTATTTTCCTTCAAAATTTATCACCGCTGCATTTTTGTATGAAACAGCTAAAGCTTCGGTGATTCCGGTGCCAAAAGAGGTTATCGCCAAAACCCGCCCGCCGTCGGTTACAATTTTTTTGCCATCTGACTTTGTGCCTGCATGAAAAACCAGGCTGCCTATGGTTTCGCTGATTCCGGTAATTTCTTTGCCTTTTTGATAATCGCCGGGATAACCACCCGAAACCAGGAAAACCGTGGTTGCTGTGGAAGTCTCAAATTCGACTCTGTATTCGTGTATTTTTTGATGTTTCACAGCGGCAAAAAGGTCGGTTAAGTCGCTCTTTATCCGTGGGATAATTACTTCCGATTCAGGATCACCCAGGCGGCAGTTGTACTCGATCACAAAAGGCTCATCACCGACTTTTATCAAACCAAAGAAAACAAATCCCTGGTAAAGGATATTTAGTTTTTGCAATCCCAAAATAGTTGGTTTGATAATCCGGTCTTCGACTTTTTGCATAAAAGCTTTGTCCGCAAAAGGAACCGGTGAAACCGCACCCATTCCGCCCGTGTTTGGGCCGGTGTCGCCTTCGCCAATCCGTTTATAATCTTTGGCTTCCGGCAAAAGCAGGTATGATTTCCCGTCGGTTAAAACAAAAACTGAAACTTCGATGCCATCAAGAAATTCTTCGATGACCACTTTTTGACTTGCCTGACCGAACTTTTTATCATCGAGCATCTGCCGCAGGTTTTCCCGGGCATCTTCGATTTTATTGCAGATAATTACGCCTTTGCCTGCCGCCAGCCCGTCGGCTTTTAAAACATAAGGAGGTTTCATCGTTTCCAGGAAACGAAAACCTTCAAGGGTTTCGCCAGCAGTAAAGGTTTTGTAGGCAGCGGTTGGAATAGCATTTTTTTGCATAAAATCTTTCGCAAAATCCTTGCTGCCTTCGAGCAGGGCTCCTGCTTTTGAAGGCCCGATTAACGTAACTTCTGATAAATCCTCACGTGCATCAAAATAATCCCGGATACCTTCGACCAGTGGCGCCTCTGAGCCAACAACCACCATGTCGATTTGGTTTTCCAGCACAAAAGTTGCTATACTTTTAAAATCGCTGATATTTAAAGGTGCATTGATGCCAACCTGCGCTGTACCTGCATTTCCGGGTGCGATGAAAAGTTTATCGCATTTTGGGCTTTGCGCAATCTTCCATGCCAGCGCATGCTCTCTTCCACCCGAACCAAGGATTAAAACCTTCATAAGTTTTTTTGTGCAAATTAACGCAAATTATCACTGATTTTGTAAGGAGTTATCATCAAATTAATCTTCCGGCCAGCCGTTATCCTCACAATTTATATCTTTGCCGGCTTTGAATTTTCGGTTATGTTGATCAATAAAACACACACACTTTTTCTTGTTTTGCTGTTGTTTTGTGCACAGCTCGTGGCAAGCAACCCCGATGGTTTTACCGTTTATGGCAAAACCAGTTACAGCTTTCGCTACGATCCGGCGGATGGCAGGTCGCTTGAAAATTTCTTTATCAAGGAAATCGCAAAATACAATTATCTCGAACTTTACAAAACAAACTATAATCTTAGCTATGAGCATGTTGTAGTCTTTCATGAGTTGTCGGGAAGGAAATACGAAATTACCAGTTCGATGACCCTAAAAAGCATGGACGGCGATGTTTTTTATGAAGGTTTTGATATTTCCGGCGTATTAATGCCAACAACCTACAGTTTCGATATTTCGGTTTATGATCAGGATTTGCGTTTAATTAATGTTTTGAATTTTAAAGATCTGACCATAAAAGGGAGTGCCCATGAAGTGATTTATTCGATGGAAGTCCCGGTTCAGGCGGGAATAATCTATAAAGTAAACAATATCGTTTTTAAATATCTCGAAACGGATAAAGCCGAATTTACGCAGCGCATCGGACAGGTGAACGATTTTTTGGGATTTCTGGATTTATCCGGTAAAATGTTAAAAAAGGCCGGCCTGATAAATCCCGATGAAGAGGAAAAAGTACTGTCGAACTTCCTGAAATTATACGATCTGGAACGTTTCAGTAAAATTATAGCAAAGCAGCATTTTGATCCGGATTTACAAATTCCTGCAAATGAATCATCCTTGTACGCCGAAAATCTGAGCATACATTCCATTAATCTTCGCAGGTTAAAAACCATTTACGAGCAAAATGTTGACACTTTGCACAAGGAAATCGGCGAGGCCGAAGTTGTGGCGGCATCCCACGAAATCGTCAACCTGCAGTTGGGTTACCTGAAAAGCCTGAGCCTGTCGAGTTACATGTTTCAACCGGTTTATGAGCAAATGGCCGAAATGTTTAAGGATGAAAATTCTTGGAATTTTTTGCTGGATGAAATAGTGGCTTTTTTCTCGTCCAGGAAAAATATCGTTTTCCAGCCTGGTTTTGAAAAGTATTTTGGACAACGATTGTATCAGACAGCTCTGGATGCCACAGATTCGCTGCTCTTGCAGCAAAATTATAACGAGGCAGTTTTTATGCTCGAAACGGCCGGTGCAATCTGTAGTTATCAGCCGGAAGCCGATTGTGACCTCGGAGTATTTCACCGGCTTTCGAAAGCGAAATACGGGATTTACACCTCCTTTATTAAAATTGCAGATCAGTCACTCCAAAAAAGGAATCTCGAACTTGCCAAAAATTACCTTGAGCAGGCACGTGATTTTCAATCTGCGAACAGGAGTATGATCATTTCGGATGAGCTGACCAATGAATATTTCGCAAAGCTTGCCAATGAATTTCTTCAGCGTGGCAGGCAGGATTCAAAGGATGGATTTTACATCGAAGCGTTGAATGACTTATCGCGGGCAAAAAGCATTTATCAGCAGTTGCATCGTAACGATTTTTTGGTGCAATGTGAAAATGAAATGAATAACGCTTTTGAGATGAAGTTTTTGGAATTGGTCAAAAAAAGCGAAAAAGGTCTTGACGAAGGCAATCTTGATCAGGCTGAACATTTTCTGGCGCAGATTCAATCGCTGGCAAGTCAATATCCTGAGATAAAATTTGATAGGAGGTCTTTTGAGAATTTGACGGATAGTATCCGCGAAGCCAGGTTTAAAAATCAGTTAACCAGCTTGAAAATGGCCTTAAAGGAAGAAAGTTTTGATCAGGCTGCCGTCCGGTTGAAATCGTTAAAAGGAAGTTATCCGGAAGATTTTAAGAAGTCGGAGCACGAAATTACCGGATATTTTCAGGAATATTTCAAACCTGCAATGCTTCAAAAAATCGATGCCACCGAAACATTCTTAATTGTTGGCCAGCGAAATGAGGCGGAGCTGATGTTTTCAGGAATCGTAAAACTGAGAAACAGCTTTCCGGATTTTCACGATCAGGAAATTGATGAAGCTTTCGCTGAATTGATAAAATCATTCGAATCGGAGGAATGCAGCCTGTTAAAAAGCAATGTTGCCGGGCAGACTGATCGGGCAATACGACTGATTGGAGCGAAAAAATATTCCGATGCTCAACAAACCATTAATCTGGCTTTGGTCGAGGCTCAATCGCTTAAAGATTGCAAAATCAGCGATTCAATGCTGGTAAACCTGCAAACCGAATTTAGCGACGTTTTTGCCTATTATCAGTTGCTCAACCAGGCTGACGAGAAATTTAGCAAAAGCGACTTTCTGGCCTCCATCGAAATTCATCTGAAAGCCGAAAACTTCTTTTATCAGAAAAATATTTCCCGTTTCGACGAAGCGTACCAGCCCATCGAGGCGTTTATCATGGCAAAGTCAAGCCCCGGGCTTAATTCCACAGCCATCGGATATTACAGCAGGAAGCAGGATTATCGTAAAATGATCAACCTTTTTCATGTTTATCTCCAAAATGGGTACGACATCGCAAAATATGAAGCTTATTTATCCGAAGCAGGAACATTTATGGCCAATTACGACAAGGAGCGTTTCCCACAAAATGACCCGGTTTTTATGCTCGAAAAATTAACTTTGGGAAAACAAGACTTCCAGCCGTTCAAATCAGCTTATTTGAAAACCTGGAAAAACAAGAAATAAATCATAAAGTTGGCCATACTTTATAAATTATTTAAGATATTTGCCAACTAAAGACTAAATGAAAGATACAAGAATATGAAACAGAAATTATTACTCATCAGCAACTCGACAAATTTTGGAGAAGCCTACCTGGGCTGGCCCCGCGATTTTATCAGCGAATTTATAAAACCCACCGGGGTAAAAAGGATTTTGTTCATTCCTTACGCCGGAGTTGGCTTATCACCAGCAGGTCTTAGCGAATCCTTCGACGTTTACGAACAGCGCGTTAATGCCGTTTTCAAAACCCTGGGTTACGAAATTTATTCGATTCATCACGAAAAAGATGCTGTGGCAGCGGTAAATCAGGCCGAAGCCATTGCTGTTGGAGGCGGAAATACGTTTCACCTGGTTTATCTGATGCACAAAATGGGAATCATGGATGCCATCAGAAACCGCGTGCAGCAAGGAATTCCTTATATGGGATGGAGTGCCGGAGCCAATGTGGCTTGCCCTTCCTTAAAAACTACCAACGACATGCCCATCATCGAACCCGAAAGTTTTAATTGTCTCAACCTGGTTCCTTTCCAGATAAATCCGCATTATCTCGATGCAAATCCCGAAGGCCACGGCGGCGAAACCCGCCAGCAGCGCATCGAAGAGTTTTTGATTGTCAACCGTGATATTACAGTTGTTGGTTTACGTGAAGCTACGCTGCTTTGGGTCGAAAATGGCCAGATCCACCTCAAAGGTGCACGGCCGATGCGGGTTTTCAACTTTATGAAAGAGCCGGTGGAATATACTCCGGGCACTGATATCGATTTCCTCTTAAAGTAATTTTGCATGAATTTTTGGGATAGCCGCTTTGGCGGAGAAGATTTTCTTTATGGCAAAGAACCTAACGCGTTTTTTGCTGAATTTTTGTCATCAATTGATAAGAAAGGCAAACTCCTTTTGCCCGCCGAAGGCGAAGGCCGGAACGCGATATTTGCTGCAAAGTCAGGCTGGGAAGTTACAGCCCTCGACAGCAGTGCGGTTGGCCGCGAAAAAGCGCTCAAATTTGCCAGGGATGAAGGTGTCGAAATCGAATACGAAATTCTGGACCTCCAGAATTTTGAAGCCAGGCCTGATCAATTCGATTTTATTGCCATCATTTTCGGGCATTTCCCATCGGCTTTCAGGCAGGATCTGCATCAAAAGTTTATAAAATCCTTAAAATCCGGCGGGCACATCCTCATCGAAGCCTTTGCCAAAGAACAACTTGGCAATGAATCCGGAGGCCCGCAGGATATTGACATGCTTTTTTCAATGCCTCTGCTCGAAGAAGATTTCTCCGGATTATCCATCATAAAACTCTCCTACGAAAAAGTCTTTCTAAACGAAGGTAAGCATCATGGCTGGGCTGATGTGATCAGATTTATAGGCGTAAGGCATAAGGCATAAGGCGTTAGTCGGAAGTCGGAAGTCGGAAGTCGGAAGTCAGAAGTCAGAAGTCAATAGCCGGAAGTCAGAAGTTGGCAGGTGGCAGTTGCCATTCGGCAGTCGGCAGGTAAAAGCCGGAAGTCAGGAGCCGGAATTAGAAAACTTATAGATTCATCCATTTCATCAATTGTTGAATTGTCGAATTGTCGAATTGTCGAATTGTTTCATTTTTCCATCATTCCATTCTTCCATTGTCGAATTCTTCCATCGTTCCATCATTCCACCATTCCATCATTCCATTCTTCTATTGTCGAATTGTCACATTCTTCAACTTAGCAATTTTTCCACACTTTTTTTACATCAAAAAAAAACCTCACAGGTTTTGCAAACCTGGTAGGTTTCGCTCCAAATTTCCTCCGATAACTATCAGGGGTGCATTCTTCCATTGTCGAATTGCCGAATAGTCGAATTATCTCATTTTTCCAAGTTTCCATCTTTCCAACATTCCATTCTTCAACTCTTCCATCTTTCCATGTTTTTACTACCTTTACCTCTTCAATCATAAATCACAAATCACAAATCAAAAATCTAAGGAGGCCTTATGAAAAAACATTTTTTACTGTTATGGTTATTTTGTTTTTCAATCGTAGCTTTTGCTCAAACCTACGTGGAACTTACCGAAAACATGGAGATTACTTCGAATTCGAACATCAAAATTCTGGGAGGAGATTATGTTTTTGGCGATTATCAACTCGATGGCGTGATTCAGATTGTCGGAAAGGAAAACATCGTCATTGATGGCGACAGCGTTACGGTGCATGGCGGCAATTACACCGGTTACATGATCAACATCGAAAACTCGGACAACATCATCATAAAAAACTTCGAGCAGGTAAATAATTACAAATATGCCGTCCGTTGCCTGAATTCGCACGACATCATGATCGAAGGAAACAACTTTTCTCATAATAAAAAAGATACCACAGGATGGATTCAAATCTGGACAACCTATACCGCAGCGCTTGGAGGCGGGGTCTTGTTTTATAATTCTTCGCGTCTTGATGTCCACGATAACCTGATGACCCAGCAAAACGACGGCGTTGCCATGTACCAGTGCGATAGCGCCGTCATTTACAACAATATCATGAACTGGAATTGTGGCTTTGGCGTCCGCATGAATTTTACCGACAATTGCTGGATTCATCACAATGACCTTTCCAACGTCAACCGCGAAACCGACCCCAGCGATTGCGCAGCCATTTTGTTAATTGTTTCAAACAGCAACCTTGTCGAATATAATGATTTAACCAATTCCGGTGATGGTGTTTTTCTCGGGCAATACGAATATTCGCAAATTCCCAACAACAACCGCTTTTATTACAACGATTGCTCCTACTCGCCCCACAACGCTGTCGAAGCCACTTTTGCCGACGGCAATATTTACAAGTTCAACAACTGCAACTACAGCCAGTATGGCTTTTGGTTGGGATATTCGTTCAACACCATCGTTGACAGCAACGAAGTTATTGGCAATCAAAACACCGGCATTGCCATTGATCGCGGATTTAATAATTCCTTTACAGGAAATCAAATCAGCGAAAACCCTGTTGGCCTCGATGTTTGGGAGGGCAGCGCCATTTCGCCTTATCAGGATCAGTTTTCGCATGATTATTTTTTGTACAACAACCTTTTCGAAGGAAATTTCAGGGCTGTTCAGGCTAAGAAAACCGAACATCTCATAGCCAAAAACAACCACTTTCTTAACAACCGTTCCGATTTTTATTTTGAAGGCGATTCGTTTAACGACACCATTTCGAACAATATTTTCGAAGGAACAACCACCTATTATTTTGAGAATAAATCTCCCGATAATATTTATGCCACCGATAACCAGTTTATCTGGATGGACGATGAATTGACAGCTTGTAAAATCTATGATAAAAATGATAATGCCGTTTATGGCGATGTTATCTGGCAGCCTTTTCAGCCGGGGCAGGCACCCGTTTATCAAACCATCCCCGAAGCCGATATGGCCGAGCCGCCTGCCGTTTGGTACGCCTATCCCGAAGCCTGTCTGGGTTACGGGTTGCACCAGCCAACCACCGTTGACTGGGATTATAATCTTAAAATGGTTGGCGAAGCCTCCATTCATCTCAATACGGCCAATGGCTGGGATTTGGGGATGATGTACCGTCCCGGCAACAACGAACTTGCATCATGGAACCTCACCGAGCAGGATTCGCTGGTTATCTGGCTAAAATCGGTAAACAACACCGGTTATGGCTTTCAGTTTTGCCACATCAAACTGGGCAACAATTGCGGCGGATACTATAAATACACGGCTTCGGCTGCCACCATCCTCAACCCTACCATGACGCAGTGGAAGCGCTATAAAGTCCCGTTGGCCGGAGGTTCGCCCTGGTCAAGGTCGATCGTTGGCGATGTTTCGCTGTCGGATATCAGCTATGTCGAATTTCACGCCGATACCTGGGACATGGGATTTGAACTCTGGATTGATGGCATGACCTTTGCCCCGTTTGTAACTTCCGTAGATGAGCAGCAAAACAATACCACAAATACCCTTGTCATTTCCCCCAATCCTGTTTCCGGCGTTTCAAAAATCAGTTTTGATATTTCAAAATCAGGTAACGTAAACCTTTCTCTTTACAACTGCAATGGCGTTTTGGTAAGACCGATTGCCAATGAATTCATAAGTAAAGGCCCCCACGAAATGGCGCTCGATAATTCCAGCCTCAAATCCGGAATTTACTATCTTACTTTAAAAACCGGCCAGGTTGTCGAAAGCAGGAAGGTTGTGGTGATAAGATAAATTTGAGGATCCATAAAAGTTTGTACTTTTGATGAAAATTGAAATATGAAAACGAAAACTAAATTTTTGATTTACCCAGCGCTTATAATGGGAGTAATACTTATGCTTACTTTTAGTTGTAAAAAAGATGATAATAGTAATGATGATAACATTGTGAAAGACAGGGATGGAAATATTTACCATACTATTAAAATTGGCACACAAACATGGATGCTCGAAAACCTGAAAACTACCAAATACAGCAATGGTGATCCAATCCCCAACGTGATTGATAGTTTAGCATGGGCAAATCTTATTACCGGTGCCTACTGTAATTTCAATAACGACGAAAACAATTCAGTAATTTATGGCCGGCTGTACAATTGGTATTCAGTAAACGACAGTCGGAAATTGGCTCCTGTTGGGTGGCATGTACCCAACGATTCAGAGTGGAGAACTCTTACCGATTATTTAGGTGGTGAAGAACATGCAGGTAGTAAGCTGAAAGAAGCAGGAAATGCCCATTGGTTTGATGATAATTCAGATGCTACAAATGAATCTGGTTTTACTGGTTTACCTGGAGGTCAAAGGAGCTACAATTATAATGGACAATTCTGGGATTTAAATTATTTTGGATACTGGTGGTCATCTCAGGAGAATAGTCCATCTACTTCGTTTTCTTTTATTCTTTATACCAGTGGTGAGGCAGCGCATCAAAGTACGCTAAAAAAAGCATCTGGCTTTTCTGTCCGTTGCCTGAAGGACAATTGATGATTTATTCGCCGAATTGCCGAATTATTTCAAAATTGACATTCCCCGGCCTACCGAAAATCCAATTTTTCCGTAGGCCGGTTTTGTTTGGGAAAAAACATCAAAAATCCTTTTCCAAACTAAAAATTCATAACATTACGATGATAAACCAATTGGATAAAGCCTTGCATGGGGAATTGTTGTTTAAATGAAATTGCTATTTTTGATGAAAATTTAACGATGAATATCAGTAAAGAAACGGGCAACAACCTTCTGGAAAAAGTTATCCAATTGCTTGATAACGCCCGGACAAATATCGTTCGAAGCATCAACCAAACAATGGTTTTGGCTTATTTTGAAATTGGTAAACTGATTGTGGAAGAAGAACAAAGCGGG
Organism: uncultured Bacteroidota bacterium; assembly: GCA_903944895.1. Classification (GTDB taxonomy): domain Bacteria; phylum Bacteroidota; class Bacteroidia; order Bacteroidales; family 4484-276; genus CAJATL01. The sequence goes on along the minus strand of CAJATL010000075.1, from coordinate 18,035 downwards.
AAAAACCGGGCAGAATACGGGCTGCAACTCATCAATGAACTTTCCGGCAGCTTGTCAAAACAATACGGCAAAGGCTTTTCGACAACAAATATTAAGCAGATGCGAAGTTTTTACCTGGCCTACGCAAAAGGTCAGACACTGTCTGACGAATTTAATCTCAGTTGGTCGCATTACCTCAAACTGATGCGGATAGACGATGTAAACGAACGCAAATTTTACGAAATCGAATCATTCAAAAACAATTGGAGTCTAAGGGAATTACAGCGCCAGTGCGATTCGGCATTATACACAAGATTAGCGCTAAGCCGCAATAAAAGTAAGGTACTCGAATTATCAGAAAAGGGATTGATTATCGAAAAACCCAAAGATGCAATCAAAGACCCTTACATACTCGAATTTATTGGGTTGCCCGAAAAGTCAGTCTATTCAGAAAGCGATTTAGAGCAGCGGTTGATTGATAAGCTGGCTCAGTTTTTATTGGAATTGGGAACGGGATTTACATTTGTTGCCCGTCAACACAGGATTAGTTTCGACGACAAGCACTTCCGTATAGATTTGGTTTTTTATAACCGGTTACTCAGGTCGTTTGTGCTGATTGATTTGAAAATAGGCGAGCTAAAACATCAGGACATTGGGCAAATGCAAATGTATGTCAACTATTTTGATAGAGAAGTGAAGTTGGCAGATGAAAATAAAACCATCGGCATCATTTTATGTCAAAACAAAAGCGAAGCAGTTGTTCGTTACACCCTTCCCGAAAATAACGAACAAATCTTTGCCAGCAAATACCAAACAATTTTACCCGGCAAAGACGAATTGAAAAAGCTAATTGAAGGGAAAGAATAATCTGCCACAAAAATCCATTTCATTTCTATTGTGTCCTGCTGTACCTACTGTGGTTAATTTTCACCACAATAGACACATAGAGCACAGTAGTTTCGTAATTCTTCGACTTCACAGATTTTACTTCCTGCTAGGTTCATTTTGAACATCCCTTCAAATCTTCTGTTTAAGAACTACTTTTCATTATCATTTAAAAAGAAATCATTTTCATTTCATGCAGGAAAACACCATCAAGCCCGTGAAAAACCAGGTTAAAGTTCAGCAAATCCGCCATCTTTCCGAATCGGTTTATGTTTTACGTTTCGACAGAAATGGCCTTTCCTTCGAGGCGGGACAGCATGTAATCCTTGGTTTGGCAAGCAAAAACAATGGCCGCGAATACTCGGTTTACAGTGGCGAACAGGACGACTTTTTCGAAGTCCTCATCAAGGAAGTTCAGGAAGGCGATATTTCGCGAAAGCTCCGGAAGGTGCAACCCGGTGATTTGCTCGAAATGGACGGCCCGCTTGGCTTTTTTACCCTTGATCCTGACCAGGTTTTGACCAAGAAATTTGTATTTATCGCCACAGGAACGGGCATTGCGCCATTCAGCAGTTTCGTGAAATCAGTTCCCGGCCTCGATTACAAAATATTACACGGCGTAAGGTTTGGACACGAAGCCATCGAGCGGGAAAATTATGATGCCGCACGTTTTCACCTTTGCACCAGTGGCGATGGTTCCGGCGATTTTCATGGGCGCGTTACCGATTATCTCACCACAAATCCGGCTGATAAAAATTCAGAATACTATCTTTGCGGCAACGTTAAGATGATTCATCAGGCTTTTGATATTTTAAAGGAAAAAGGGATCAGCTCAGATCAGATGCATGCTGAAGTTTATTTTTAGGTGCAACGTTGCGAAACCTACCAGTCCGCCAGATGGCGGATGTGAGGTTTATGGAAGTATTAAAATCGAAAAACAAATATTTAATGAAATATCATCTCATCACCTTAGGTTGCTACATGAACATCTCGGACAGCGAGCGGGTGCGCACGATTATCGAGTCGCAAACCGGCTACGAATGGACCGACAACGAAGCTGAAGCAAACCTAGTAGGCATTCTGGCTTGTTCGGTGCGGCAAAAGGCCATCAACAAGGTCTATTCGCGCATCACCAAATGGAATAAATGGAAGCATAAAAAAAGCCTGGTCACCTTTATTTCGGGTTGCATCCTGCCCAACGACATGGAAAAGTTCCTCAAGCTCTTCGACATCGTATTCCGCATGAGCGAACTCGAAAAACTCCCCGAAATGCTGCGGCATTATGGCGTGGTTACACCGGCTTCACTTTTCAGCGATCTCGATTCGATGCCTAAAAACCAGAGCATTGATACTTTTTGGAAAATTACACCACATTATAGTTCAAATTTTGAGGCTTTTGTCCCCATTCAAAATGGCTGCGATAAATTCTGTACTTTCTGTGCCGTCCCTTACACCCGCGGGCGCGAGGTTTCAAGGCCTTCAGACGAAATTGTTGAAGAGGTAAAATCACTGGTTGGTCAGGGTTACAAAACCATTACCCTGCTTGGGCAAAATGTTAATTCGTATGGTCTGGATAAAAAAGGTGAGGAGATAGGATTTCCAGATTTGCTGCGGAGAATAGGGGAGATGGGCAATTCCATCGAAAAGGAGTTCTGGGTTTATTTTACTTCGCCACATCCGCGCGACATGACTGATGAGGTGATTGAAGTAATTTCGCAATATCCCTGTCTCGCAAAACAAATCCATCTTCCACTGCAATCCGGCGACGATAAGGTTTTGATTACGATGAACCGAAAGCATTCCCTAGAAAAATACCGCGAAATCGTTCATGCTGTCCGCCGGATAATTCCTGAAGCAACTTTGTTTACAGATATTATCGTGGGCTTTGCCGGCGAAACCGACGAACAGTTCGAAAATTCACGCAAAGCGATTACCGAGTTTAACTACAACATGGCTTACATCGCTCAATATTCGCCAAGGCCAGGCGCAGCAGCTTCACGATGGGACGACGATATTCCTGCAGAAGTTAAAAAAGCCCGGTATCACCTGATTACCGAAGACCTCAGAAAGGAATCCCTTGCCTGCAACCAGAAAATGGTTGGAAAAACTTGTCGCCTGCTCGTTGTTGGCCACGACCGCAAGGAAGGGTATTTATCAGGACTCACCGAGGGTAAATTAATTGTGCGGTTTGCTTCGGAAAATGAAGACCTTTTTGGCGGTTTTGTGGATGTAAAAATTACTTCAGCCAGCGATTTCTCGATGGAAGGAGAGCTTGAAACCTACCAGGTCTTCAAGACCTGTGAGGTTTTGGGAATTAAGGAAACCTTACAGGTTTGAAAAACCAGGTAGGTTATAAAATGAATAGAAACTTACCAGACCGCCAGTTGGTGGATGATAGGTTTTGGAATTAGTTAAAACCTACCAGGTTTTGCAAACCTGGTAGGTTTATTAGATTGAATTTGTTCAACTTAAATTTAAACTATGCCAGAAATTTTTGAGCCAGGATATTTCTTTCATGTTTACAATCGTGGAAATAACAAGGAAAATATTTTTATTGAGGAAAAGAATTATTCATTTTTTCTTGAATTGGTTTCCCGGCATCTGCTACCAATCTCAGAAATCTATTGTTACTGCCTGATGAAAAATCATTTTCATTTTCTTTTGAGAATCAAAGATTACGAAGAATTGCCCGATGATTTGGTTAAGGATAAAAACCGAATTTATCAACCGTTTTCAAATTTGTTTAATGCCTACACCAAAGCAATCAACAAAGCCTACAATCGAACTGGAAGCCTTTTTCAGGAACATTTTCATAAAATTCGGGTGAATGACCTTGCTTTTTTGCAACATCTGGTTGCCTATATCCACCTAAATCCAGTAAAACACGGATTTGTAGAGGATTTTAGGAATTATTATCACTCCTCTTACCAATCAATCTTATCTTCCAGTCCAACAAAACTTAAAAGAAATGAGGTTATTGAATTTTTTGATGATAAATCCAATTTTGTTTTTTGGCATGATTTTAAGAAAATCAGGTCGGATGGAATAATTGGAGAAATTGATAAGATTGATGAGTGATTTTTTGTGTTGAAACCTACCAGGTCTCTAAGACCTGGTAGGTTTTGGCATTAGTTGAACCCTACCAAATAAATATTCCTGTGAGGTTGTGGAATAATTTGAAACCTCACAGGTTTTGCAAACCTGGTAGGTTTTGCAGTAGATGAAATCTAGTGGGTTTGATTAAGTAATTGGAGAGATTGAAAAATGTTTATTAGGTTAAAACCCAATGAAAAATTTAGATTAAAACCTCACAGGTTTTGCAAACCTGGTAGGTTTTTCCAGGTAACTGGTAGATTTTGCTTTTGGTGTTAGCCATAAAAAAGAATAATAAAACGTAATGAAAAAAGTAGCATTCAAAACTTTGGGTTGTCGCCTTAACCAGTTTGAGACGGATTCGCTGGCCTCGCAATTTCAAAAAAATGAGTATGAAATTGTGCCTTTTGGCCAGGATGCCGACGTGGTGGTGGTGAACACCTGCACGGTAACTAACCAAAGCGACCATAAATCGGGGCAGGTCATCAAGCAGGCTTCCAGGATTGGCGAAAATGCGCTGGTGGTGGTGACAGGCTGCATGGTGAACAACCATCGCGAAAAGCTGGAAAGTGACCCGAAAAATGTTACCTATTTTGTGGATAACGAGCATAAAAGCTCCATTTTTTCGTTGGTTGACGGCCATTTCAAAGGAGAAATCATCCATCCCGAAAATCTCAACCCAAACCTTTTTGATTACGAGCCTGCCGACAAAACTTTTCATACCCGAAGCTGGATAAAAATCCATGATGGCTGCGATAACTTCTGCACGTTCTGCATTATCCCAAAAGTGCGTGGACGAGCCACAAGTCGCCCGGTGAACGAAATCCTGGAGAACATCAGCAGGGTAATTGGTTTTGGATACAAAGAAATCGTTTTAACCGGCGTAAATATTGGCAGATATAGTTATGAAGGATTGAATTTTGAAAATCTTGTCGAAAAAATTCTCGCATTGCCGGGAGATTTCAGGTTGAGGATCGGCTCCATCGAGCCGGAAGGCTTTGGTGATCGGCTTTTTGATTTGTTTTCGCATCCAAAACTTACACCTCATTTGCATCTTTGTCTGCAAAGTGGTTCAGATAAAATCCTGCTAAAGATGCGGAGAATGTACACGGCTGCCGGCTTTCTGGAGATCGTCGACAAAGTGAGAGCACGATATCCGGATTTTAATTTTACCACCGATATTATTGTCGGATTTCCGGGTGAAACGGATGAAGATTTTCAGCAAACGGTTGATTTTTCGCGTCACATCGGTTTCGGCCACATTCACACCTTTAAATACTCGGTTCGGAATGGAACCCGCGCCGAGCGGATGCCCGAGCAGACCGGCGAAAAGCTTAAAACCCGGCGAAGCGAAATTGTCCGGTTAGTTGGCGAAGAAGAAAAACGGAAATATCGCCTTCGGATGATCGGGAAACAACAAACTGTGCTTGTCGAAAAGATAATTGACGGAATCGCTCAGGGTTACGGCGAAAACTATCTCCCGATAAAATTTCCGGCTGAAGGAGTTTCGTCAAACGAATTTGTGAAAGTGGTTTTAACCGCTCTTGAAAAAGGAGATGACCCGTTTCTCATCGGAAAACGGGTCATCAAATTATCTTAGACTGTTATTCAGTCAGACTTTCAAAGCTATCTTTGATCTTAGTTTTTGTATTTAAGCAGTGTTGCCTCCACATGCTTTAACTCGTTTGATTTGGTTTTGCTTACGCCACCGCCAATCCTCACTTTTCCACCGGTAGAGGCGCCGCCACTGCCGCTTACCATGCCGTTCGACCGAATGTTTACATCAGAAAGGATAAAAGCGTCGGCTCCATTTTCACGGGCAACCTGTTCAATTTTTGCCTGAACATACTTTAACTTTTTGCTGTAAGGCACTTCGGCCATTACTTTGCCCATCACTTCATAATCTTTCGGAACATCCTGATCGCGGAAAAACAACTCAGGGTTGGTGGTTGGAGGATAGGTTTTTCCTAAATAATCGAAGGAACTGGTGCTACACGATGCCAAAAATAATGCCAGCACTGTGTAGAAAAAAACAGAGGTTTTTCTGAATTTCATTTTTAATAGAATTTTTAATTGATGATTAATTTAGTGCATGATTGCTTTTCATCGGTTTTTACTTTAACCATGTACAAGCCAGGTGTTAATTTACGATGTGTGTCGTTGAGTTGTGCTGATGAAATGGTAACAAATCCTGCCTGCATTTTTACAGGACCAAAATCCATCAGTTTATTTCCAATCCTGTCAAAAACTTCGATGGAAACGTTTTCCTGATTGGTGAGACTTAGATTAATTGCAAAACTTCCTGAAGATGGATTAGGATAAATCAGTGCAAAATTCTCTTTATCATAGTTTCCTGGTGTTTCGATGCCGGTGTTGAGATATTCAGGTTTGTCGATTTTCACGGATGAATAAAGCCTGTACTCGCCGGCCAACAGATTGACTTTTTGGGTAAGGCTGGTCACCGAAAGCTCGGTTTGTGTAAAAAATTCGTACCAGGTTCCTGTTGCAGGCCATACCGGGGAAGCATCTCCAGAGACAATATCGAAATTCCCAATTACAACCACATTCATGCCTGAATGCTTTAAAACGATCGATTTGGTAGCATTTACAAGATCAAGCGTAAAGTCGGTGGTACGGAAAACATCATAATTCTTTTTAAGATCGATGAGGGCAGCATTTACATGATACAGATATTTGCGATGGTAATTATTCATGTAATCCCATCTTGGAGGCTTTGCTGTTAAACGGTCATTTTCGGTGCCCGATGGCCAGTTGATGGAATAATCGAAACCTCTTTCGCCAAACTGCCAGACCATTTTCGGGCCGGGGATCGTATAAAAAAATGTCGCAGCAAGAGCCATGCGTTCGATGGCTGTGATGGTATCTTTTGTGTTGTAATTAGCATTACTGGCGCCATACATGAAGTTTTTTGCCATGAGCCTTTCTTCATCGTGACTTTCCATGTAGCCCATGACGTGAGGATTGTTCCAGGTACGTTTTTTATAGGATATCCACGAAAAATCGGATTTCCCATTTTCGTTGTAGCCCATGGTGCCTTCGTTGTAGGCATAGTTTAAGTTTCCCCACAACATGCAGCCATAATCGGCCAGGATTTTTTCTTCGCTGTTGTCGCACCAATGTTCAAGAATAATGTAGGCGTTGGGGTTTACCTCCCAGATTGCATCCGACATGCGCTTGATGAGGGCAATTCTCGAATTATCATAACCTCCTCCGGTTCCGTTTGTAAAGCCTTTGGTATAGTCAAAACGAAATCCATCAATCTTGTACTCCAACATCCAATAATGGCTGATGCTATCAACGAGAGCCTGTGTAGCTGCGCTTGCATGATTAAAATCGCTACCCCAGCAATAGGGTGGATGCGGGCACACAGCATTAAACCACAAATTATTAGCTGCGGGTTGGTTGTTTTGAGAATCCCAGTACATCTGCGCCATTACGTTTTGCCCAAAAGCATGGTTAAGAACCATGTCCATGATAACTGCTATTCCTTCGGCATGGCAGGCATCGATAAAAGCTTTGAGGTCGTTTTTTGGTCCATAATATTTATCAGGGGCAAAATAGAAGGATGGGTTGTAGCCCCAGCTCAGATTTCCTTCGAACTCGTTAAAAGGCATGAGTTCGACAGCGTTTATGCCAAGTCGTTTAATATATGAAAGTGTGTCTTTTAAAGTTTTGAAGTCGTGTTTATCGATAAAATCGCGGAGCAACAATTCGTAGGCAACGAGGTCGGTGGGAGCGGGGGCAGTAAAGTTTGTCGCCTGCCAGGTGTATTGTGGCTGATTGGTTTGAAACACCGAAACAATCCCTTCGGTTTTATTTACCGGGTATGGTTTCAGGTTTGGATAAGTTGTACTGGTGATATAAGGATCGTTCCATTTGTCGAGAACTTTATCAGTGTAAGGGTCGGCTAATCTTAAACTTTCATCAATCAGATATTGAAAAGCATATTCTTCACCAGGTGTCAGGCCTTGCAGGGTAACCCAGTACCTTACATTACCGTCATTCACATTTTGGAGGTTTCTTTTTAATTTATGCTCAGGACCAAACTGCCAGTTATTAAAATCGCCGATGGCATAAACACTGTTTTTGTAAGGAGCGCGTAAAACCAGCGTTACAGTTGAAGAGTTAATATAATTAATGCCGTCCCTGACTCCTGATGGCAGGGGTTCAACATAAGTTGCACCACGAACATAATAATTGGTCGAATCCGAAATCGAATTTGTTCCATCGGTAGCTACAACTTTAATCCAATGTTTGGTGTCGGTTTGTGATGAAGCAACAATGTTTTGATTGAGTGAATTTCCGGCAACGCTTGTGATAAACTGGTCATCCACATAGAGAGAAATTGTATTGGCCATTACTGCTTCAGCAATTACTGTGATATTCTGACCCGGATCGACAAAATATGGAGTCTGTGCCGGACTTACAAGACTGATATTTAAACCCACTTCGTAAACCTCAATAAAATAGTCAGGCGAAGTTTGTTGACTACCATCAGCACTCCTGAAAACAAAACTCATTTGAGTAATATCATCGGATGAGGAAGCGCTGTAAAACTCGCGGATTGAGGGAGTAATTTCAAGTTTGTACTGATTTGTTGCAGTTCGTATTAGTTTGGGCTGATTGGTGTTATTGCCCCAATCACCAACAACATTTTTCCAGACAGCAGTTCCGATAGTAATTCCGGTGTGGGCATAAACGTCGCCGGTATAGCCATTAAGGCCGGTGGTTGTGGCATCAAGAAAAATGGTAACCGGTGCATCGGCTGTAGGTAAAGCCGGATTGGTAGTAACCTGGGAAAAGAGCAGACCATAAGGTAAAATCAGCAGGACCAAAAAGGTAGAAAGAATGCGTTTCATATCACGAGATTATTAAAAGTTTAAATAAACACCAACAGAATAATTAAGGGCAAAAATAGTAAAATTTCGGTATTGAATTTTTTAATAAAACCAGCCTTTTTTAGTGTGGTTTTAATGATCTGAGATTATTAAAGCTCATGCTTTTTAAGCAACCATTCCTTAAGAAACTTTATAAATTTTTTTTCCAATGTTAAAAAATTAACAATGTTTATTTGGTAATAGGAATTTTATACTTTTGCAACGCGTAAAAAAAAGGAAACAATAATCATCAAAATTATTACATTTTAATAAATTAATTTTTTAACTCAAGTATTATGGTAAAACATCTATCCACAAAAACGTTATTGCTTCTGGCAATACTTTTCTGGGGTTCTATGTCAGCATTTGCTCAAACTGGGCAGGTTACCGGCACGGTAACCGATGCAGGAGACGGAACCACCCTTCCGGGGGCATCAGTTGTAGTGAAAGGGACTGTTACCGGCACTGTTACCGACATTAACGGTAAATACAGTATTTCAGTAAGTCCAAATGCAACATTGGTCTTTTCATTTGTGGGCTACGAATCGCAGGAAGTATTGGTACAGCCCAATACTGTTGTGAACGTGCCTTTACAAATGCAATCAACGGCATTATCAGAATTAGTTGTCATCGGTTATGGCGTCCAGAAAAAAGGTGATGCAACCGGTTCGGTAAGTGTTATTGGTTCCAAGGATTTCAACCAGGGAGCCATCACAACACCTCAACAACTTTTGGCTGGTAAAAGTGCCGGCGTTGTTATTACTTCAAGCAGTGGAGCACCTGGAAGTGGCTCTACTATCCGTATCAGGGGAGGTTCATCAATGTCGGCAAGCAACGATCCTTTGATTGTTGTTGACGGTGTTCCACTTGACAATGTGGGAATTTCCGGTATGTCAAACCCTTTATCAGTTGTTAATCCTAACGACATCGAGACTTTTACAGTTCTCAAAGACGCTTCTGCAACTGCAATTTATGGTTCAAGAGCTTCTAATGGTGTTATTATGATCACCACTAAAAAAGGTAAAGCAGGCAGCAAACTGAAATTAAGCTATAATGGCTATCTTTCGATGGGAGTAGCTCCCAAGTTTGTAGATGTACTTTCAGGTGATGAATTCAGACAACTGGCAAGTGATAAATTTGGTACAAACAATATTGATAGTGCCGGACTTGCCCGTTTAGGTACAGCAAATACCGATTGGCAAAGTGAGATTTACCGCTCGGCAATTTCGCAGGACCACAATATTAGTGCTACCGGTTCATACAAGACAATGCCATATCGCTTTTCGTATGGTTACACCAACGAACAAGGTATTCTCGAGAATACCGATATGAAGAGAAATTCGTTGACTTTAAATCTTAATCCAACATTTTTAAACGATGATTTGAAGGTTAATATTAATGCCAAAGGATCGTTCAGCAAAAATAACTTTGGGAACGATGGTGCAGTAGGTTCGGCGGTAAGATTTGATCCAACACAACCTGTGATGAATGGTAATTCCAGATACGCTGGTTATTACACCTGGACAATGGATGGAACTCCAAACGGAGAATATAACCAAATGGCTACCTCAAATCCTGTTGCTCAGATTGACCTGACTGATAATCAGTCAAAAGTTAACAGGTATATTGCTAATGGTCAGTTTGATTACAGATTACCCTTCCTGCCTGATTTACATGCCAATTTAAACCTTGCAATCGATCAGTATTCAAGTTCTGGTCACAATAATGCCGATACAACTGCGATGTGGACAAGACGTGCCGGTTTCGGACAATTAATTGATTACAATCAGGAAGGTTACACCAAAACACTTGATTTTACTTTAAACTATAAGAAAGATTTAGACGCGATTAAGAGTAAAATTGAAGTGATGGGAGGTTATTCATGGCAGCATTTCTATCGTAAAGGTGATAATTATCAAAGAAGTATTGTTAACGAAAGTCATCCACTCATTGTAGCTGACAGCTCAAATTATGCTACCGAAAATTTCCTTGTTTCTTTCTTCGGCCGTATTAACTATTCGTTGATGGATCGTTATTTGGTTACTTTTACTTTACGTGACGACGGTTCTTCAAGATTTTCAGAAGATAACCGCTGGGGGCTTTTCCCATCAGTTGCTTTGGCCTGGAAACTCAAGAATGAATCATTCTTTAAGGATGTTGACGCTCTTTATGATTTGAAATTACGCTTAGGTTGGGGACAAACAGGACAGCAGAATATCAACAACGGCGATTATCCTTACATGGGAACTTACCGTATTTCGCAACCATCAGCATATTATCAGTTTGGTGGAACCTGGTATCCAACATTACGCCCAAATGCTTACGATCCTAATATTAAATGGGAAACTACCACAACCCAAAATATCGGAATTGATTTTAGTTTCCTCGAAGACCGTGTTTCAGGATCGTTTGATCTCTATAACCGCGTAACCGACGATTTGATCAACTTTATTCCGATTCCTAACGGTAGCAACTTCTCCAATTATCTTACCACCAACGTAGGTAGCCTCGAAAATAATGGGTATGAAATTGCACTTAATTTCAAACCAATTTCAAATAAAGAAGTTGTTTGGGATTTTGGTTTTAACCTTTCCTACAACCAGAACGAAATCACAAAACTTACCCGTACCGACGATCCAAATTACATGGGCGTTGCTACAGGCGGTATTAGTGGTGGAACGGGAAACAACATCCAGATCCAGAGCGTTGGTTATCCAACCAATTCTTTCTTCGTTTTGCAACAGGTTTATGGTTCAAATGGAATGCCTCTCGAAGGTTTGTATGTTGACTTATCAGGTCAGGGTGGTAATGTTGCCGGAAATCTGGCCAACTTTTATCATTATAAAAAACCTGCTGCTGATTATATGATGGGCATCAATACCAGGTTAGATTACAGGAACTGGGATTTTGCATTGTCAGGACGTGTCAGCATTGGTAACTATGTTTATAATAATGTAGCCTCACAAACTTTCTATGGAAACCTTTACAACAATAGTTTCTGGCAGAATATGACTAGCCAGATTGAAAATACTGAGTTTAACAATGCACAGTATTTTTCTGATCTCTATGTTGAAAATGCTTCATTTTTCAAAATGGACTACATGAGCGCCGGTTATAGTTTTGATAAACTGATCACCGAAAAGTTAAGCGGCCGTGTTAGCTTTACCGTGCAGAATGCATTTACGATTACCAAATATAAAGGTTTAGACCCTGAAGTTGACGGTGGTATCGATAATAACTTCTATCCTCGTGCTAGAATATTCTTACTGGGTTTAAATGTTGATTTTTAATATTAGAAAGGGATAATAATTATGAAACGTATTAAATTTATATCATTATTTGTTATTTTCACTTTAGTGATCGTAACATCATGTGTAAAAGATTTGGATGTAAAGCCAATTGACAGCAATGTTATTGTATCAGAAAATTTAATGGACCGCGAAGGCGCCATGATACAGGCTTTGGCGAAACTCTATGCTTCTTTCGCAGTCCCGGGACAGGATGGGGTTGGCGGAAGTGGTGATATTTCCGGAATTGATAATGGTTTTGGTGTTTACACAAGAGCCCTCTGGATGCTTCAGGAATTAACAACCGATGAAGCCTTATGTGCCTGGAACGATCAGACAATTAAAGATTTTCACTGGCATACCTGGTCACCAACTGATGTTTTCAATGCAGCTATGTACAGCCGTATTATCTACACAGTTTCAATTTGTAACGAATACGTCAGAAACAGTGCAGGAAGTTCTGACCCAGACGTGATTAAGTATAATGCTGAAGCACGTTTTTTGAGAGCTTTGGCTTATTATCACGCCATTGATATGTATGGAAGGTCTGCCTTTATTACCGAAGCCGATTTACCAGGTGCATTCTTCCCAAAAGAAACCGACAGAGTTTCATTGTTTAACTATGTTGAAGGCGAATTGAAAGCCATCGAAAACTCACTTGGCGAACCAAGATTTGAATATGGTCGCGCTGATAAAGCCGCCGCATGGATGCTTCTTGCCCGTTTATACCTCAATGCAGAAGTTTATCTTGGTGCTGGTAATTCAAAATATGCCGAGTGTATCGAATACTCAACAAAGGTTATTAACGCCGGATATACCCTTGAGCCGGATTACCGGATGAATTTTGGTGCCGATAATCACCTTAGCCAGGAAATGATTTTTGCTATCAATTATGATGGCGAATTTACCCGTTCGTATGGTGGAACAACCTACATTATTCATGCTGCCACAGGCGACAACATGAGTGCTGCAGCACTCGGCATTGGGAGTGGCTGGGGCGGTAACAGAACAACCAAAGAATTTGTAAATATTCTGGTTGATACTTTAGCTTATCCACCGCTTGCTACCGATACAACTTTTGCCAGAGTTCCTGATAAAAGGGTTTATTTGTGGTTACTTAAAAGCTGGGAAATTAATAATGTTGGAACTTTCAGCGACGGTATTGGTGTACGTAAATTTACGAACATGAATCATGATGGAACACCGGCAGTTCACCCACACAACGATTTTCCATGCACCGACTATCCGATTTTCCGTCTGGCTGATACTTATCTGATGCGTGCTGAAGCTAATCTGAGGTTAGTTGGTGGCGATGCTGGTCAGGCATTAAGTGATGTAAACATGGTTAGAGGAAGAGCTTATGGCGACGCAAGTGGTAATATCACCGCAGGCCAGCTTAGCCTTGACTACATTTTGGACGAACGTGGACGCGAACTTTATTGGGAAGGCGTTAGACGTACAGACTTAATCAGATACGACAAATTTACCGGAGGTGCTTACCTTTGGTCTTGGAAAGGCAATGTTAAAGAAGGAAAAGCTACCGAAAGTTATCGCAACCTTTTCCCAATCCCGGCATCTGAAGTTGGAGCAAATCCAAATATTCATCAAAATGATGGTTATTAAACTTTAAAATTTAAATAAAATGAGAAAAATTTCATTAATAGTTTTCAGCCTGCTAAGTTTATTCATCTTATTTTCATGCGAAAAAGATGAAACAAAGGCAGTTCTTGACATGAGTAAGACTCAACCAGCTGTACTTTCTGAACCAGTTGACGCTAGCGATTTTATGCTTTTGGAAGATAACGCTGACAGTATGTTCACTTTCAATTGGTCTGCAACTTCCTACAATCTGGATAATTTGGGCGATATAAAGTATCGTTTACAAATCGATATGGCTGACAGCAATTTTGTTAATGCAAAACAATTGGCCGAAATTACCGAAACCACTTTCAGTATGTCTGTTCTTGATTTGAATAACACGCTGCTTTCGATGGGAATTATTGCTGATTCTACAGCAACAGTCGAAATTCGTGTAGTTTCATCGCTGAATGCCTCAACGAATTATACCGAAGCAACATCTCAAATAACAAAGGTTAATTTTACACCATATCTGTCAGGTGGCGCTGCTGCTCCTTCATTGTATCTGATTGGTGATGGAACTACCACAGGTTGGGATAATACCAATATATCGCTTCAATTTTCATTCGATGCTGATCTGGAAGTGTATAAAATTGTTGCCACACTCGGAGGTGCAGGCAAATTCTTCAAGGCTTTCGGAGTTCAGGGTCAATGGGCTCCTCAATGGGGTACCGATGCCACCGGAACCTCTGCAGGTGGACCATTGGTTTATCGTCCTGATGAGACCGTTGCTGATCCTGCAGCGATTCCAGCACCTGAGCTTGCCGGTGATTACCTGATTACTTTCGACCTGGTAAATATGGTTTATACTGTTGTTGTTGCTGATATTCCGCAAACCATGCATATTATTGGTGATGCTACCGAAGCAGGCTGGACAAACACGATTGCAATTCCGATGGAAAAATTAGCTCCCGGAAAATTCCAGTTGGTTGCTAACCTTAGCGCTACTGCTACCGAAGGGTTCAAGTTTCTTGTTAATCAGGGAGCATGGGCGCCTATGTATGGTACTGTTGTTGGTGCATCATTTACCGATGGAATCCTGGTTGCCCGCCCAACTGAAGCCGACCCGGATCCAAAAGCAATCCCTCCTCCACCTGCAACAGGTTCATACCTGATTGTAATGGATGTTGTAGGAATGGTTTACACTGTCACCGCACAGTAATCAAAATTAAATAATTGAAAAAAAGGCTGTCACCTCGTGTGATGGCCTTTTTTTATTTTAATGAGGTACTCATCATAAGCTTGATTCGTATGGATGGTTGATTTTAGTTTTGCACATGATAATGTCGCAATAAATTATTATTTAAGATACGGTGTATTTTGGAAAGGATAATCTCTATTTTTACTACCTAATAATTTTGAAATGAAATCAAAGCTGCTATTTCTCTTAACTATTCTGGTATCCAACCTTTTTGGACAAAACTTCTATCTCGGTGCCGATCTTTCTTACACCAACGAAATGGAAGATTGCGGGGCAGTTTTTTATGAAAATCAGCAAGCTAAAGACCCTTACCTGATTTTTGATGAACACCACGCAAATATTGCCCGTTTTCGGCTGTGGCACACTCCCGACTGGACAAATTACAGCAACCTTACCGATGTGATCAAATCTATCGGAAGAGCAAAAAACCAGGGCTTTACGATTTTGCTCGATTTCCATTATTCCGATACCTGGGCTGATCCCGGAAATCAGAAAATCCCTGCCGCATGGAATGAAATCACTGATTTGAATATTCTGGCAGATTCGCTCTACAACTATACTTTCAATACCTTAAACCATTTGCAGTCGCTTGGATTGCTGCCCGACATGGTTCAAATCGGAAACGAAATCAACGGCAACATCCTATTAAAAGCCGGTGAACCGCTTTATCCCAACAATTGGTCCCGAAATAAACTGCTTTTGCAGCATGGGATTGATGCCGTTGAAGCAATAAATCAAAACTTTGGTACGGATGTAAAAACAATAATTCACATCGCAGCTCCAGAAAATGCGGTGTGGTGGTTTAACGATGCAAAAAATAATGGTTTTACCAGTTATGATATCATCGGGATTTCATATTATCCGGGTTGGTCGGATTATGATATTCACAAAGCCGCCGAAATTGTCGGGCAGTTAAAAGCAGCACACGGAAAGGAAGTCATGATTGTCGAGACAGGCTATCCCTGGACTTTGGAATGGGCCGACAATCTTGGTAATATTCTTGGTTCATCAAATCTGCTGAAAGCTTATAATTCGTTGGCTTCAAAAGAAAATCAGCGCGCATTTCTTACCGAATTTTCATACCTCGTTAAAGAAAATGGCGGCATGGGTGTAATTTACTGGGAACCTGCCTGGGTTTCGACGGATTGTACAACGCCCTGGGGAACTGGTTCTTCTTATGAAAATGCTACTTTTTTTGATTTCGACTACAACCTCCATGAAGGCATTGGATTTTTGGATTATGATTACACTGTGAAACCTCCTGCGCTCGACTCGGTTTTTGTTACTTTTCGGGTTGATATGACCGGCGTTGATACCACCAACGGCGTTTTTGTAACCGGCGATTTTACAGGTTTAACATGGCAATTCAAAAGAATGCATCATACCGGGGCCAATATTTTTCAATACGATACCAAAATTCCTGGAAGAAATTCCGGCGCCTATATTTTTCAAAATAAAGCCGACTGGAATACCGGATCACGTGAAGCCGTGCCTGCCGCATGTGCCTTAAAATGGGACACGCACAGGGAATTTGTCATTATTGATCAGGATGTTGAGTTTGGATATGCCTGGGAAACCTGCGATAAACTAAGCGGATTATTGGTTGAGGAAGTGGCATCAAATACGGTGAGAATATCTCCCAACCCGGCAAATTCATTTATAAAAATCGAATCATCAGAAAATATACTTCAGGTCAGGATTGATGATTTGTTCAGCCGAAGTTTGATCCAACAACCTGCCGGACTTTTAAAACAAGCTTTTGTTGATGTTTCCGGATTACCGGATGGAATTTATTTTGTGAGAATTTTTACCGGTAAACATGTTTTCACCACCCACAAACTCATCAGAAAATGAATGTAAAACAGCTTTGGTTTTTCATTGCAGCGATTTTGGTAATTACTGCATGCAACAATGATAAGAAGAAAATTTGCCTCGGTGCTGATCTTTCCTACATCAACGAAATCGAAAGTTGTGGTGGGATTTACCGATCGAACGGAGAACCGGTTGACCCGTTTCAGCTTTTCGCCGAAAAGGGGGCAAACCTTGTCAGGGTCAGGCTTTGGCATACACCCGAAATCAACCGGTTTTCAGGATTTGAAGATGTGAGAAAAACAATCAAACGCGCTAAAGAAAACAAGATGGAAGTTTTGCTCGACTTCCATTATTCGGATATCTGGGCCGATCCCCACAATCAGATCATCCCGCGCGCATGGAAAGATATTCGTGATCTGACGGTACTTGGCGATTCGGTTTTCCAATATACCCTGAAAACTTTGCTTGCCCTCAACAACGACGGGCTTTTGCCTGAATTTGTTCAGGTTGGAAACGAAACCAACATCGAAATTTTGCAACCTGCCGATAGCATGGTGGTTGATTCGATAAACTGGCCGCGCAATATCTTTTTGCTCAACAAAGGAATTTCAGCAGTTAAAGAAGCCTCAAAAGTTACAGGTAAAAATATTGGCATCATGATTCACATCGCCCAACCCGAAAACGCTTTTTGGTGGTTTACAAAGGCTATAAAAAATGGTTTGGTAGGATTTGATTGGATTGGCCTTTCGTATTATCCAAAATGGTCAGTTTATCCTTTTCAGGATATTCCTGTGGCCATTGATTCGATAAGAAAAACATTCAGCAAAAGGGTGATGATCGTCGAAACAGCCTATCCTTTTACCCTTGAAAATGCAGATCCGGCTGGAAATATTCTGGGTGAGGATGCCTTGATTCCGGCCTATCCGGCAACGCATCAAGGGCAGCTCAATTATCTTACCGATCTTACAAAAAATGTGATTGCCGGAGGTGGGGAAGGCGTGATTTATTGGGAGCCTGCCTGGATTTCGTCGGATTGCAGAACGCCATGGGGGCATGGCTCTCACTGGGATAATGCGACTTTTTTTGATGGCAAAAATAAATATGAAGCTTTGCCGGCCTTTGGCTTTTTCGATGTCAAAAACTATTAATTTTCGGAATATATGAGAAACACATTTTATAGTCTGATCATTTTTCTCTCGGGGCTTTTTGTAATTTCCTGTGCAAATAAAAAAACTGAAATGC